>CABTAA010000087.1 GCA_902482615.1 uncultured Collinsella sp. | reverse complement strand
ACAACAGGGGCGGCAACTGGCGACGAAGGCCTGGCGACGGGGGAGAGCCCTGCCACGAGCGAGCAGTCTTCGACGGCATCCGCTGGCCAAGCAGGATCTGCTGCCGCGGCTGCCGTTCAGACAGAGAACCCGACAGTAACCGGCGATGTCGCCAAGAAGCAAGTCGAGGTCTCGTTCTCAATTATCGGCACCGATGCCGACGGCAAGGCTCGGACCTGGGTGGCGCCTACGCAGCTCAAGCTCGACGAGGGCGCGACGGCTGCGGATGCCTTCGTTAAGCTGCAGCAGAAGACGGGCTTTAAAGCGGATTACGAACCGAACACGGCATACGGTTTCTACCTCAAAAGCATCACGTCCCCGGCAGGTGACCGCACGCTTGCCTTCGATTCGGCGACTCATGCCTACTGGCAGCTGTTCGTCGACGGCGCGTCTTCCTCGGTTGGCGCGAGCAGCGTTAAGCTCACCCAGGGGCAGAAGATTGAGTTTGCCTATACGGCTGGTAGCGCGTCCCCTGTCGTTAAGGACCAGGTTGCCGCAAATGTGACCGTCATTGGTCGCGATGCCCGGGGCAAGACTCAGACCTGGGTCGACAACGCGCAGTATGTGGTGACGTCCGGCTCGAGCGCACTTGACCTTACGAAGGTCGCGCTCGAGGCGAATGGCATCGACGCCGTTGCTGCGGGCTCCTTCATTCTGAGTCTTAAGTACAACGGCGTTGAGCTGGGTACGCCGCTCGATTATTCGACCTATTGGCAGCTGTTCATCAACGGCAAGTCGAGCGACTACACGGCAGACAATGTCACCATTCATGCTGGCGATACCGTTACGTGGTTCTACGGTGGCTGGGGCGACCAGTTGCCCTCCGATTCCGTCCATGCGTCCGTTCAGGTCCTCGGTAAGGACAAGGACGGCAAGCAACAGGTTTGGGCTTCGACGGGCCAGACGAGTCTCAAGGCGGGCTCTACTGCCAAGGATCTCCTTGAGCAGACCGGTCTTGAGCTCGTTGCTAGTGAAGAGTCTTGGGGCTGGTACCTCAGCGGCATTTATTCGCCGTTCGACGTCGGCGGTAAGCCCTATGTCTGGGATGCTGCAACCAATAGCTATTGGCGCTTCTACGTAAATGACAAGTTCAAGAACGTTGGCGCTGGTGCCTACGAGCTCCAAGAGGGTGACGCCGTCACCCTTATGTATGCTGGCGACAGCGATGCCCTTCCTGGCCAGGTTCTTGGTTCTGTCGATGTTATCGGTCCCGATGTCAACGGCAACAATACTCGCTGGGGCTCGGCAAGCAATGTTTCTTTGCCCGAAGGCTCCACGGCCCAGAACCTTATTGAGGCATTTCTGAAGGCCAAGGGCGTTACGTACAACGGCTCTCAGAGTGGTGAGTACTGGTTCCTCAATTCCATCGACTCGCCGTTCGGAGGCAAGACGTACGGCTATGATGGTGCGACCAAAAAATATTGGCACCTGTATATCAATGGAGAGCCCTCCTTACTCTGCGCCAATCAGATTACGCTCAAGAGCGGCGATAAGGTTACGCTTGCATATACCACCGACGATTCGGCCATGCCCGATCCCGACAAGATTGTCGTGGATCCGAGCGCGACGACTCCTGATTGGGATGCCGAGTGGGCCGGCTACGGCAACAGTGGCAACGGTTCGACCGTAACGGATGCCAAGACGCCTGCGCAGGCCGCCGGTCTTAAGTGGGCCTTCGATTGGAAGGCCGAGTCTGGTCAGCAGTATGCCAACTGCAGCGAGCCTGTCATTGCTAACGGCTTTGTGTACATCGCGACCGAGAACGAGCTCATTAAGATCGATTCGTCCACGGGCAAAAAGGTTGCCTCTGCGCCGCTTGCCTCCAAGGTGAGCTATACCTCTCGTCCGATCTATATCAATGGCCTTATCATCGTTCCGCTCAACGGCGGTGCGGTCCAGGCGATTACTGCAGACAAGCTGATCTGCAAGTGGCTGACGCCTGGTTTGACGGACTTGACGCAGAGCTCCTGCACCGTCGTTTCGGACGGCGAGTACGTCTATGTAGGCACGGCTGATGGGAAGAAATACGTCAACGGTTCCTTTACGCGCATCAAGATCACCACAGGCGAAGTCTCTTGGCAGAACATCGACGCAGCTGAGGGCTATTATTGGACTGGCGCTGCCCTGACGGATAAGTACGCCATCGTCCCCACGAGCGCAGGTACGCTTAAGTGCATTGATAAGGCAACGGGCGATGTCGTTTCGACCATGAAGCTCGGCACCCTTGCGAACGCTGACTGCGTCGCCGATCCGTCCAATGGCTCGACCTTCTATCAGATGACGCACGACGGAAAGCTCCATGTGATTTCGCTTTCGGCGAAGGGCGTGCTGAGCGAGCAGAAGACGGTCGACCTGGGTCTTACGAATAACATGAGCGCCCCGGCGATGTCTGGCGACAACTTGATTGTCGGTGGGCAGACGGCTACTGGATCTGCTCTGGTTCTCTATAATCTGAAGACTGGTAAGACCACGATGGTCACCGCTGCTGACGGTAAAGAGCTACCGGCCGGATTTAACGGTATTGCTGCTACTCCGCTGGTGAGTGTTCAGGGCGGCAAGACCTATGTGTACTTTACCGTTAACAGCGCGGATAGCAAGGATTACGTCAACTACTCTGCTGGTGGTGGCGTGTATCGCTATACACTCGGCGATGCAGAGGCGACGCAGATTTATGATGCGGCTGGCCATTACCAGTACTGTGACTCTCCGGTCATTGCCGATGCATCTGGCAACCTGTACTACATCAATGACTCGGGCACGCTGTTCAAGCTTGGGGCCGTTGAGTCTTGGACGGTTGCTTTTAATTCCAACGGCGGGTCTGCTTGCGACACTAAGTTTGTTGCTACGGCCGATGGCAAGCTCGTCAAGCCGGCCGATCCGACGCGCGATGGCTACGCTTTCGGCGGTTGGTATACCGATGAGGCTTGCACGCAGGCGTATGACTTCAGTACGCCGGTGACGGCCGATCTGACGCTGTATGCCAAGTGGACCAAGAATGCCGTTAACCCTGGCGGCAATGGCGGTTCTGGCTCCAATGGCGGCAATGGTGGCGCTGGTAACGGTTCCGGTGCTGGCGCTGGCACGGGTTCCGGCTCCGGCACGAAGGGCCAGCAGGCTGGCGGCGCTGTCGCCCCGGGTCATAAGCCGACGACCAAGACGACAGTGTCGACCAAGACCGAGACCAAGGAAAACAAGTCCGACAAGAAGGGCTCCGATAAGTCCGATAAGAAGGACGAGAAGAAGTCTGACAAGAAGGACAGCAAGTCCGATTCCAAGTCCGATACGGGTGCTGCTTCTACGACCACTGCTAAGAAGCCCTCTAGTGCTTCCGAGCAGGAGACTGGCGCCAACCCGCTCGCCATTGTTGGCGTTGCCGCCGGCGTCATCGGTCTCGCCATCGTCGGCGTGTTCGTGTTCACCAAACGTCGGTAGGTGAGGGCTGTGTCCAATAAATCCAAGGACGCTGACCCCAAGCAACCAAATTCCTCGTTCATTCAGTTCGACGATGCAAAGCAACAGGGCGCCGCTTCGGCGGCGTCCGCCCCTCGACGGAAGGCGCTTACTGGCGTCCTGACCGCCGCGTGCGTTGCGCTAATTGTCATATCGCTGGGCTTCGTCCATCCTTCCGAGAGCGGCGCCTGGTCCATTGACTGGATCGTTCAGACCGTGACGGGGGAGAGCGTCGTCGCGAAGGACGCCAAGGGGTCTGACTCGACCGTCGCTTCGGGTAAAGCTGGCTCCAAGGATTCCAAATCTTCGGATGGTGCGAACGACGAGTCTAAGGGTTCGGATAAATCTGACTCTAAGAAGGAGTCCGAGTCTTCGGACAAGGAATCAAACAAGGGCTCGGATAGCAAAAAGTCCGAAGACAAGGATGGCAAGAAGTCTGGAGAGAAGAACAGCAATAAAAAGACCGACGGCAATCAGTCGACTTCTCAGAACTCGACTTCTTCTGGCGGGGCCGGCTCTACGCCTGGCGCCTCCTCCTCATCCAGCGGGGCATCTTCTGCCCCCGATAACGGCAACGCCTCTACTGGCGACCAGGGCAGCTCGCAGCAGCCTAGCTACGTTACGGTGACGGTTTCGGTCACATCGAGCGCTGTGAGCAATCCTGTGTCTTCTGGCGGCACCTTTACCTTTAACGAAGGCGCCACCGTTTACGATGCCCTGTGCGCGCTGGGCCTTTCTGTCAACGCACACGGCTCGTCGTACGGCACGTATGTTTCCGCGATTGGTGGTTTGGCCGAGAAACAGTACGGCGGCACGAGCGGCTGGATGTACTCCGTCAACGGCACAACGCCCATGACGGCCTGCAGCAACTACGTTCTCTCCAACGGCGACAACGTAGTTTGGTATTACGTGACAGGCTAGAGACCTCGACATAGCGCGCCAGACGGGCGGTTCGGACCAACATCTGAGCCGCCCGTTTTTCATGCGAATGGGACTGGATCGCCGGGTCTCTCGGCAAACAAAAAACCGGTTGGAACGGGAATTCCAACCGGTTATACATTCAAGCAAATAGTGAATCGACTACGACCGTGCGCCCTCGAGGAAGAAGCGGCGGCTAAAGTAGTTGTACCAGGTGACCAGGAACGTGGCGATGGCCTTCATGGCCTGGTAGCCGATGCTCAAAAACGTGACGCCCACAAACATGTACAGGTCGTTGAGGCCCAAACCAATCACCGACAGGATGGTGAAGATCGTGAACTCGCGCTTGCGGCTCATGCCCTCGCGATGGTCGAACACGTACTTCATGCTGAGCCAGTAGTTGACCACGACGGACGTGATAAACGAGATCGTGGTGCTCATCAAAAAGTCGAGATGGAACAGCTCGACGAGCGCAATGAGCATGCCCCAGTCGATGCCAAAGGAGATAAGACCCACGACAGCGAACTTGAGGAATTGCTTAGTATGAGGTTGTGCCAGTGCCTTGCGCACGTAATCACATCCAATGCGTTGACGAATCGAGCAGAGGATACTTTAGAGCTTTTGCAAGGGAAACGTAAGGGCTTTGCCAAGAACTATACGAACTCGCCAAATATGCAAGAGACAATCCGCAAACGTTGAAAATTTGCCCGTAAACGAGCGACACCCACGGACGATACTGCGCTGAGTGCGCGTCGTCCGTGGGCGCCGTAATGCTGCAGGGGTTTCGAGCTATTTTGTCTCGTCGCCCTCCAGGAAGATTTTTCGGGTCACAAAGTTGTAGACCATGACAAGCGCGGTGGCGCAGATCTTGGCGATATTGGCCTCGAGTCCCAGGCCGGCGTTGAGGGCCAGCACGATACCGTCGTTGAGTGCCAGACCGATCACGGACAGCACGACAAAGATGATGAACTCGCGGCGGCGGCTCATGCCTTCCTTGTGCGCAAACACGTACTTCATGCTGGCGACGTAATTAAAGATGAGCGAGACGATAAAGCCGCTGGTGTTGGCGATTAGGATGTTGAGGCCCAGACCGTAGTGGAGCAGATTCATAATGCCAAAGTCGATAACCGTGGCAATGACACCGACGACGCCAAATTTCATGATCTGCGCAAGGAGCTTTTGCATGGTACCTGCCTTAAGCTGGCGCCGAAGCGCCGCGGGGATGACAAACTCAGCAAGTTTAGCCAATCCCCGCGGGTGGTGCTAGGCGCGCTCCTCGATAGCACCGTTTCTATATGCATCGAGCAGCTGACGCAGGTCCTGGATTTGGCTGCGGATCTTGGCGCCAGTATCGGTGTCGCTCACCATGCGGCGACGGTCTGCTTGGTCAAAACGGTTGGTCTCGCTTTCGATGTCCACGTTGCGCGTGAGTGCCTCGGCAACCGTCGTAAAGGCCCGGTGCGACTTGAGGCGGCAGCCGCGCGAGCTCGAGATGAGCGTATAGCCGGCGATACCCGTCTTGGGATGGTAAGCGCGGCAGAAGCCGCCATCGATGACCAGCAGCTTGCCCTCGGCGCGGATGGGCTGCTCGCCCTTGGTGGTTTTAACGGGCGTGTGGCCGTTGATGATGTGGCCGGTCGGCGAACATGCCATGGGCGCGACGCCAAACTCGCGCATGATGTCATCGCAGACCGAGGGCGACTTGGTAAGCGTAAAGTACGGGTCCATCGGCTCGACCCAGGTGCTCTTATCGGCGATATAGGCGCGCTCAAAGGTACGCACCAGGCGTCCGCTGGCGGGTGAGTTAAAGCCAATCCACAGGTACCACATCCAGTCGAGAGCGTCGCGGTCGCCCACGCGCCAGGCGCGGCGGGCGATGTGGTCGCAAAAATCGAGATAATCGCGGCCAGCGTGCCAGGTGCCCAAGCAGTTCATGCTGCTAAAGGTGCCGTCTTCGTTGAGCGGAACGCAGCCGTGGAAGAGCAGGTTGCCGTTGGCGACCTTGTACATCGAGCCATGGGAATAGAGGAAATCGATATGGCGATGCAGGTGATCGGCGGTGACAAACTCGGACACGAGCTTGTCGATGATGTGCTGCTCCTGGGGCGTGAGCGTATAGGGGTCCGCCGGGTCGACGGTGGGGAAGTCGTTGGTCGTGAGCGGCCACACGCTGCCGTCGGCGAGCGTGACCGTGCCGGTGTCGTGGTCGATCTTGTCGAGCAGCAGGCGGTCGGTCATGTCGAACTCGGGGTGGCGCTGGATAATCTGGCCCTCGAGCTTAAAGAGCAGCACGTTGATGGCCTTGATCAGCGGGGTGATGGGCTCACCGGCGGTGTAGGTGGCATCGGCAAAGGCGACGAGCTCGCGCAGCGAGATGCCGTAGTCGTTCTCGAGAATCTCGTAATTGTCGTAGCGTAGGTTGTTGCGCAGCACCGTGGCGATGCAGGCGG
>CABTAA010000086.1 GCA_902482615.1 uncultured Collinsella sp. | reverse complement strand
TCGTCATGGGGGTCGCGGCGGAAGCATCGGTCAGGCACGCAAAGGCAGCGGCCACGATGCCGCCCAGGACCATATCGGGCGGAACGGCGGCGCCGACCTGCACCAGGCCCATGGACACGAGCTCGACGGCGGCACCGACGGCAAGGCCGGTGGGCACATCGCCCAGCAGCAGACCGACGAGCGTAGCGCCAACGAGGGGCTGCTCGAAGTTAAGACGACCGAGCAGGCGGGAGTCCCACATGCAGAACACGCCGACGAGGCCGACGAGCACCGCACTGATGAACGTATTCATACCCTTCTCCTTTCAGTCAGGCAAAAGCCTGGTTGATTACAGCTTGGCGTCGATGTCGACGCTCTGATACGTAGGGGTCTGCTGGACATAGAGCTTGATGCCCATGTCGAGCAGCTGGTTGACGTCGGCCTTCTGGGTGGCGTCGAGGAAGACGGAGCTGTCCTTGCCGCCGACCTGATCGGCACCGTCGTGGTTGGCGGTGGCGCCCAGGTTGATGGCGTCGAGCTTGTAGCCCTTGCAGAACTGCAGCATCTCGGCAGTGTTGCCAAAGACGAACATGACGCGCTCGCCGAGGGTGTTGAGCTTGTCCATCTTGGCGAGGGCACGCTCGACGGTGAAGACGTTCAGGCGAACGCCCTGGGGCTTGGCCAGCTTAAGAGCGCCCTTCTTGATGTCATCGTTGGCGGCAGCGTTGTCGACGACGATGATGCGCTCGGCCTGAACCTTGGTGGTCCAGGTAAAGACGACCTGGCCGTGCAGCAGACGGTAGTCAAGACGTGCGAGGACGATCTTGGCGGGACCGGAGCTGTGACGGGGAGCCTTGGCCTTCTTGGCGGGAGCCGCGGCGGCCTCGACCGGTGCGTTGGGGTTGGTCAGACCGGTGCGGGCCTCATTGATGAGGGCCGCGAGCTCGGCGCCCTTGACGGGGACGGGGCTCATAGCGAGCGTAAGCGCCAGCGGGATGTTGAAACCGCTGACAACCGTGAACTTCGTGCCGTTCTTGGAAAGCTCGACCATGTTGTTGTTGACCGAGCTGCCGAGCATATCGGTCAGCACATAGACGGTGTCGTCCGCGTTGAACGTGGCGATCATGGCGTCCACCTTATTGGTGATGGGCTCCTTGTCGTCACGAGCAAGCGACACGACGTGGACGTTCGACACGTCGCCGAGAACCATCTCGAGCGTGTCTTTGGCGCCTGCGGCCAGGCCGCCATGAGATGCGAGAATGATCTGATTCATCTTGCCTCCTCCTTTTCGTTATGGTCATTATAACGTCTTATACGTTGCCTATATTGCTAATTAGTATAAAGACCGTTCGCGGGTGAAAATCGACCGTTGACGGGTTTAACGTACTTGAAACGTTGGGGCCGGGTAGGCCGGCGCCGGCTGGATAACCCCAGGTCAGACCCTGCGCGCAATCCTCTATCGCACGAAGTACCAGGGGCTTTCCTGCACGGTGGGTTCCAACGCGATGCCGGTGCGTTCCTTAAACAAATCCATGTCCTGAGATTTTTCGGTCCACCACGCGTTGGGCTTAAAGGTCATGCTCTCAATGACATGACCGACAAACATACTGTTGCGCAGCTTGGAGAAGTCGGTGTTCATGATCAGGATGGACGCGAGCACCAGCACGATGCCCAGGACCTTGATCGCGCCGGCGGGCTCGGCATAGACACCAATGCCCACCAGTACGGTGACGACCGTCTCGAAAGACATTACGACGGGAACTTTCGATGTCTCGAGCCCCATGGACAGGCCCTGCATATATAAGATGTAGGCCACGGCTGTGGGGATGAGTCCAAAGCCAAGGAACAGCAGCAGCAGCTGTGGCGACATTGCCGCGGCGACATCCGGCCACGGAGCCGCGATAGCCGCCATAACCGCACCGCCAAAAACAAAGCCCCAAAACGTGACAGCCAGCGGGTGGACCGTCTTGGTTGCTATCCGGCTAAACACCGCGAGCGACGCACCACAAAGGCCTGCAATCACGCCCGATGTGACGCCCCAAACCGAAAAATGGAAACCGGAAAGGTCGCCATTGGTCACTGCAAGCACGCAGCCAACGATGTTAAAGACAATGGCAACGAGCTTGTTGGGGGTCACGTCCTCGCGATAAAACACGCGACCGAGCATGACGCCAAACACCGGCGAGGTGTAGAGCAGCACCGAGGCCGTGGACATGCCCACCTCGCCCATGCACTCGTAATAGCAAGTGTTGGCGGCGGCCAAACCGACGATACCGACAAGCGCACAGGGAACAAGCTCTTTAGGGCTTGCCTTGAACAGTGCCAGCGGACCCTGAGCCACGGTAGACCCCTCACCCGGACGGCAGCCCATAAACATCAGGACCGGCGCCAAGATAAGCGCTCCGACCAACAAGCGAAAGGCAGCCATGCTCTGGGACGAAACGCCCATGGCCGAGATGCCGTTTACAAAGATTCCGATGCTGCCCCACATAAGCGCGGCGATTAGCACCAGCACATAGCCCAGATTGCTTTTCTTCAACGCAGCCTCCTCGGTATTGTTTCCAATATGTTTCACACTACGTTATAGTCGTTATATACATTTTTCAAGACACAAATCGGCAAGCGGGAAAATCTGCTCTACCGCTACAACCCATTGGTGCAAAGGGGTCAGGTTCATATGCGCCAACTTGGTGCAAAGTAACCTGTCCCCAATGACTAGGACTGTCCCCAAGTGCCGAACGTCTCCAAGTGCCGCATCTGGGCCAAGGCGACGCCGATGCTTTGGCAACGCCAGCGAAAACCCACCTGAGCGAGCAAGGTGCCTTGAAGCGAAGCGGCATTGACCTTCTGGTCATGCCGCTGAAGCTGAAAGGCAGATTGCCGCTCAGGTGGGTTTGCAGCGTCGAGCCGTTACGGCGTTTGGTAAAACGCCGTAACTAATAATCCAGCTTCCACATGTAGCGGCGCGTCATGTAGTCCTTGTGGGTGACGGCAGAGAGCGCGCGCATGTACACGTTGTTGAGGATCGGCGCAAAGATCAGGTGGTTGAAGTACTCGCTCACGCTGTCCTTGATGTCGTTGAGGCCGAGCTCCTTGGCGTCGAGCTGATAGACGCGCTCGCCACCGTACTGGTTGACGAAGCGGATGCCGCGCTCGTCGTTGCAGCGGCTGCGGCCGACGCTGATGAGCTGGAACAGCGAGGTGCGCTTGTCCAGGATCTCGAAGGGGCCGTGGAAGAAGTCGCAGGTGTTGATGGTGCAGGAGTCGATCTGCAGCATCTCCTGCACGTTGCAGATGCTAAAGACGTAGGCGGCACCAAAGAGCGGACCTTGAGCCATCACGTTGATGCAGGGCTTGTCGGCGTTCTGCTCGGCCCACTTGGCAGCAAGCGGACGAGTGTACTCGACGGCCTTGCGATAGATGGGGTCGACCAAGTCGAACGCGGCCATAGCGGTCTCGTACTCGGCATAGCCCTCGGTCTGCTGCGTGAGCTCCATGGCAATCATGGTCACGACGGCGGAGTTGGTACGGCCCATGCAGGACTCGTCGACGGCCAGGCTGTCATACTGGATCTTGTAGTCGCAGACCTCGGTGAGGCCGGACTCGTCAACATAGATTGCGATGGTGCTGGCGCCGTGGTCCTTGGCGACCTGGGCGGCGACGATGGTCTCCTTGGTGCCGCGCATGGACACGACGACGGCCAGGGTGTTCTCGTTGACGTAGGCCGGGGTGGCGTGCACGAACTCGTTGCTGGTGTAGCTGGAGCTCACGACCTGCGTGGCCTCGTGCTCCATAAAGTACTGGGCAGGATAGTTGCCGCCGTTGGATCCGCCGGCGCCAATCCACACGACGCGCTTGATGCCGCCCTTGTCTGCCTTGTCAGCCAAAACCTGGGAGACAACATCCTTAACCTGTTCCTGAGTAGTCATCGTGCATCAGCCTTTCTTCTCGTTTGATGCTCTCGATGGCATACAAGTTACATACATGTTTTGGTTATGTCGACTAGTTGTATGCTATATTTGACTTAGAAATTCTGCTGGTAAGGTTTTCGACTTCTCGTTACCAGCAGTTTTGTTGTTGTATTGAATACATGCTTGATTAGACTCGCATACAAATTAGATACAGGTTGATCGCATGAAAGCTTCGTCTAAAAAGAAACTGGCCCAATACGAGCGCTTGGCGGGCATGCTGCGTGACCGCATCGCCGCCGGCGTCTACGCGCGCGAAGACAAGCTGCCGTCCGAGATGGAACTCATGGACGAATCGGGGCTGTCGCGCAGCACCGTGCGCCACGCCCTTAAGGTGCTCGTTGATGAGGGCCTGGTGCGCACCGAGCGCGGGCGTGGCGCCTTTGTGGCCGACACGCCCGCGCTCCACGAGAACAACCTGGTGTTTTCGAGCTATACGGCGCAGGTCCAGGGTCAGGGCATGAAGCCCACCACGCGCACCGTGGACTCGGGCTTTGCCAAGGCGGCCGGCAGCATAGCTAAGTTCTTTGACGCCACCGTGGGCAGCAAGCTCGTCAAACTTGTCCGCCTGCGTTATCTGGACGATGCGCCGCTGTGCCTGGAGACCACCTATCTACCACCGAGCTTTGAAGCACTCATCAATCGCGATATCAACGGTTCGCTCTACGCCACGCTGCGCCAGGAATTCCATCGCGCGCCGGCACAGGGACATAAAACCTTTGAGGTGTGCTATGCCTCGCAAAACGAGGCGTTTTTGCTCAACGTTGAGCGCGGGCAGGCGCTGATCCTGATCACCGACTACGTCTACGACACCGACGGCCGACCGCTCCATGTCTCCAAGCGCATCCAACGCACCGACCGCGCCAAATACACCGAGCCCATCGGCTAACCTGCCAAAATTAACCTGTCCCTAAATGGTAGGTTTGGGGAGGTCGGGGAACCAGATTGGTTTGGGTTGGTTGGGAACGCGCTCGGCTAGGACCAACTCCATCCAACACATGTCGTACCAGCGACCGAACTTTTGGGCACAGCGATCGAAGGCGCCCACCAAGCGATATCCCATATGGGCATGGAAATCCTGGCTGTTGTGCGTCAGGTACTCATCGTCCTTATCGTGCGGCACGGCAATGAGCGCGCACATGTTGGTGATGCCCATCGCGATCAGGCATTGCTTGAGCGCATCGTGCAGCTTGCGGCCCAGCCCGCCGTGGCGCACGTCGCGCGCCAGGTAGATCGACGTCTCGACCGACCAGTCGTATGCCTCGCGGCTGTTGAGCGAACTCACATAGGCATAGCCTACCGGACGCCCGTCCAGCTCCATCACCAGATACGGATAGCGCTTGAGTGTACGCTCGATGCGCCCGGCGAACTCCTCAACGCTCGGCACCTCGTATTCGCAGGTAATCGCCGTCTGGCGCACATACGGCTCATAGATGGCAAGCAACGCCGGCGCATCATCGGGCGTCGCAAGACGAATCGTCGGCTCGGACATCTCGGTCATACAACCCTTCTCCCTCAAAAACAAAGGCCGCCTTGCGCCAAACCCAAGCGCAAGGCGGCCCCCCGTCATCATGTCAACTTACAGGACAGCCGCCAGCGCGTCGATGTCCTCCTGCGTCGTGGCCCAGCTGGTGCAAAAGCGCACCACCGTGTGGGTATCGTCGTACTTTTCCCAGTACTCGATCGCCGCATGCTCGCGAATGCGGGCCATGTCCTCGTTGGGCAGAATCACGAACTGCTGGTTTGTGGGCGTCTCCAAGAAGAACTGGTAGCCGCGCTCGTGCAGCACGCGACGCAGCGCCTGAGCGGTCTCAATCGCCTGGCGACCAATCTCAAAATACAGGCCGTCAGTAAAGAGCGCCTCAAACTGCACGCCCGTCAGGCGGCCCTTGGCCAACAGCGCGCCGTGCTGCTTAATACGCGGAATGGGATGCGCCGGGGCGTGCATGCCGCAGAACACCACAGCCTCGCCGCAGAGCGCACCGCACTTGGTGCCGCCGATGTAGAACACGTCACACAGCTGCGCCAGCTCGGGCAGGGTAATGTCGCACTCATCGGCCGCCAGCGCATAGGCCAGACGAGCACCGTCCACAAACAGCGGAATCTCGCGCTTCTGGCACACCGCGTGAATCGCCGCGAGCTCGGCCTTGGAGTACAGCGTGCCGTACTCGGTCGACAGACTCACGTACACGGCGCCCGGGAACACCGTGTGCTCGTAGCTCTCGTTTTCGTAGAACACCTGGATATAGTTCTCGAGGTCCTCGGCGTGCATCTTGCCCTCGTAGCCGGGGATGGTGAGCACCTTGTGGCCGCCAAACTCGATGGCGCCCGCCTCGTGGCAGGCAACGTGGCCAGTCTCGGCAGCAACGACGCCCTCGTACGGCGCAAGCAGCATGTCGATCACCGTCGCGTTAGCCTGCGTGCCGCCCACCAGGAAAAACACGTCGGCGTCAGGCGCCTGGCAGGCCTCGCGAATAAGTTGCTTGGCACGCTCGGTATGTGCATCGGTACCGTAGCCGGGCTGCGGCTCCATATTGGTGTCGACGAGCGCCTGCAGCACCGCCGGGTGTGCGCCGTGGGAATAATCGTTGTTAAACGCGAGCATGGCAATCCTCTCTTACCGGGTATCGGCCAGATGATTCAAACGGAGCTATTGTACGCCGCTGGGATAGGCAATGCGCGCGGCAAGGCACTCAAGTGCCAGTACCAGAGCAAAACCGCAGCTCACGTCACTCAAAAAGTGCGCTCCGATCACGATGCGGCCAAACGCGACGAGCGCCGCGACCACAGCCGCCGTCCAAAAGACCACACGACGGCGCGACGGCTTTTCCTTAAAGGCCGATACCCATGTGATCAGTCCGTTCATATCTGCATGGCCACTGATACCTTTCAGCACTTCGATTTTCGCATTGACT
>CABTAA010000085.1 GCA_902482615.1 uncultured Collinsella sp. | reverse complement strand
CATCTTTGATACGCCTGCCGTACGCGCGCTGGTTGGCGCCACGGTTGAACCGCTGCGCGACCACGGCATCGATACCGTGGTGCTCGGCTGCACGCATTTCCCGCTGCTCGTGGGGCCTATTCGCCATGCGCTGGGTCCCGGAGTGCGCGTGGTGAGCTCTGCCGAGGAGACCACGCGCGAGCTGACCGATATTCTCACGCGCCGCGAGCAGCTGGCAGGCGACGCAGCCGAGCCGCAGCATCGTTTTGCAACGACGTCCGATAACATTGCCGAGTTTGCGGTGGCGGGCAGCTTTATCTTTGGCCAGCCGCTCAAGAGCATTGAGCATATCGATATCGACGAACTGAAATAGATATAAGGTCACCGACCAAAGGCTCACGTCCACCTTTTGCCGAAAGGATATTTCTATGGAGTACATGCAGGTCAACCGCGCCAACGGCCGCGCCGCCGATGAACTTCGCCCCGTCAAGCTTACTCGCGGCGTCATGAAGCACGCCCACGGTTCGTGCCTGGCCGAGTTTGGCGATACGCGCGTGCTGTGCGCTGCCACCATCGAGGAGGGCGTGCCGGGCTGGCGCAAGGGCGCCAAGGCCGGTTGGGTAACGGCGGAGTACGCCATGCTGCCGGCATCGACCGACAAGCGCTGCAAGCGCGAGCATGCCAACCGCAAGGGCCGCTCCATGGAAATCGAGCGCCTCATCGGTCGCAGCCTGCGCACCGTCGTCAATATGAAAGCACTCGGCGAGTACACCGTTACCGTCGACTGCGACGTGATTCAGGCAGACGGCGGCACACGAACGGCGAGCATTACCGGCGCCTGGGTGGCACTGCACGACGCCCTTGCCATGTGGGTCGAGGCGGGTAAGCTCGAGCGCATCCCGCTCACGGGCCAGGTCGCCGCGATTTCCATGGGCGTTGTCGACGGCAACACCCTGCTCGACCTGGATTATTACGAGGACAGTCACGCCGAGGTCGACATGAACCTTGTCGCCACCGATGCCGGTGAGATGATCGAGCTCCAGGGCACTGGCGAGCAGGCGCCCTTCGACCGCAAGCGCCTCAATGTCCTGCTCGATTTGGGCGACAAGGGCATTGCCGAGCTCATCGAGCTCCAGCGCCAAGCCCTCGCCTAACCTGCCAAAAAGGGACAGGTTTATTTTGGTAGGTTTTATCTGCGGAGACGTCTGGATACAAGACTGCCGTTGATTGAGAGGGGAGAGGCGGAGGCCCTCGTCGCCCTCGGCGCGGCATTGATATAGAGACAAGGAGACCACTCATGGCACTTGAGAAGATTGACATCGATACCCTCGACCCGGCGGCGACCATCGTCGTGGCAACGGGCAACGCCCATAAGCTCACCGAGATCGAGGCCATTTTGGGCCAGGTTATGCCCGAGGTTCGCTTTGTGGCGCTCGGTCAGCTGGGCGATTTTGAGGACCCCGAGGAGAACGGCACGACTTTTTTGGAGAACGCCATCATCAAGGCGCAGGCTGCCGTCGAAGAGACGGGGCTCATGGCCATTGCCGACGATTCGGGCCTGGTCGTCGACGCGCTGGACGGTGAGCCCGGTGTTTATAGCGCGCGCTACGCGGGCGTTCACGGCGACGATGCCGCCAACAATGCCAAACTGCTCGTGAATCTGGAGGGCGTGGCCGACGAGGACCGCACTGCGCGCTTTATGAGTGTCGTCGCGCTCATCGACACGGACGGTTTGGTCACCTATGGTGAGGGCGTCTGCGAGGGCGTTATCGCACATGAGGGCCGCGGCGATCACGGCTTTGGCTACGACCCGCTGTTCCTGCCGGTCGACACGCCGGGCAAGACCATGGCCGAGCTGACGGCGGACGAGAAGAACGCCATCAGCCATCGATTCCATGCGCTCGAGCACCTATCCGCCAAACTGACGGGCGAGGAGTAGGCCGTGCGTGCGGTGGTGCAGCGCGTGCTCAACGCCGGCGTGACGGTCGACGGCGAGTGCGTGGGCAAAATTGGGCGCGGCTATCTGGTGCTGCTTGGCGTGGGCCACGGCGACACGCGCGTCGAGGCCGATAAGCTGTGGGGCAAGCTCCGGGGCTTGCGCATTAACGAGGACGAGAACGGCAAGACCAACCTGGCGCTTGCCGATGTCGACGGCGAGGTTCTCGTGGTGTCGCAGTTCACGCTGTTCGCCGATTGCCGTCACGGCCGTCGTCCGTCGTTTACGGATGCCGGCGCGCCCGATGTCGCCAACGAGCTCTACGAGTACTTCCTGACGCTCGTTCGCCAGGATGTCGAACACGTGGCGCACGGCATCTTCGGCGCCGATATGAAAGTCGACCTCGTCAACGACGGCCCATTCACCATCGTCTTGGACACCGATAGTCTGTAAGTAGTCAATTTGGGACCGGGCTTTTTTAGCTACTTGCGTATGGCCACAACAGGGTGCTATAGTATTAGAGTTTTGTCTATCTTAGGGGTATTATCCCCTTTTTGAATTGCACCTTCTGGAGGCCCTGTTCATGGAAGAGATGGAAGTCAATCACGTCGACGACATCCACGAGAAGCTGACCGATATGGTGGGCGATCGCGTTAAGGTGAAGGCCAACATGGGCCGCACCCGCGTCGTCGAGCGCATGGGCACCATCAAGAGCGTCCATCCGGCAGTCTTTATCGTCGAGGTCGACGAGCGCCGTGGCCGCAAGTCGCGTCAGTCCTACCAGTATATT
Organism: uncultured Collinsella sp.; assembly: GCA_902482615.1. Lineage (GTDB taxonomy): Bacteria > Actinomycetota > Coriobacteriia > Coriobacteriales > Coriobacteriaceae > Collinsella. Next base: position 4,211 of record CABTAA010000085.1, on the reverse strand, counting down.
GATGTTCTCACCGGCCAGGTCGAGCTGTTCGACCCCGAGAGCGGCGAACATATCTTTACCCCGCTCGGCAACCAGCTCGAGGAGCACTAACGGTGACCGATCGGTCCCTCATTCTTACCGCGCCGGCAAAGATTAACCTCTATCTGGGAGTTCATACCGAGCGCGACGCCCGCGGCTATCACAGGGTCGATTCCCTGATGGCAGCCGTCGGTCTAGCCGATACCGTGACGGTCACGCCGGCGCAGGCGTTGACCGTCCAGACGGTTCCGGCATCCGATTTTCCCATGCAAAAAAATACGGCCTATCGGGCGGCAATCGCTATGGCCGAGCATTACGGTCGCGATGCCAACGTGTGCGTGACGATCGAAAAGCGTATCCCGCTGTGCGCCGGCCTGGGAGGCCCCTCGACGGATGCCGCCGCGGTTATCGTTGCCTTGACCGAGCTGTGGGGTATCGACCGCGCCGACCCCGCGCTCGATGACATCGCTCGCGGTATCGGCGCCGACGTGCCGTTTTTTTTGCACACGAGTCCCGCATTCTACGTCGGCGGGGGAGATGTGCTGGCCACTGAGTATCCTGTGCTTCCGGCGACACCTGTCGTATTGGTCAAACCGCACGAGACGAGCGTTTCAACAGTTGAAGCGTATCGACGATTTGATGAGAGCCCGGTGCCCGCGGACAAACCCGGTGCGATTGCTTCTGTCTTACGCGCCGGCGATGCCGAGGCGGCATATGCGCTCGTTCATAACAATCTGGGCGTCATATCCGCGCAGATGGAGCCGCGGATTCAGGCGGTTCTCGACTGGCTGCGCGCACAGGAGGGAACCGTTGCCGTGGACGTGTGCGGTTCGGGTGCCTGCTCGTTTGCCATTTGCGATACCGTCGCTGCAGCAGCCCATCTTGCGGGAGCTGCCCAGCAAAATGGCTGGTGGGCCTGCGCGACTGAGCTTATTCCCAACACGGTTCAAATCGACGCGCCAAAGAAATAAAAATTTCTCTAGCACGCGGCGAAAATCTTTGTTACTATAGTCGAGCTAACGGGTTGTGGCTCAGTTTGGTAGAGCACTGCGTTCGGGACGCAGGGGTCGCTGGTTCAAATCCAGTCAACCCGACCAGAGCATGAGGAGGGACCGCTTCTTGCGGTCCCTTTTTTTAGCTATTGTTGTGATACCGCGGCACCCGCGGTATACTCATTCGAGCTTGTCTCGCTGAATTGTGGAGGTCTACATGTTTGGACTGAGGGCTCCTGAGCTCATCATTATTCTCGTCGTTGTCTTGATCATCTTCGGGCCTAAGAACCTGCCGAAGCTCGGCAAGTCTCTCGGCTCTACCGTCAAGAATATCCGCGAGGGTATGGAGGGCGACGATAAGGGCGAAACCAAGCAGGCCGAGGACGTTGTGGTCGAGGAGTCCAAGGAGGACAAGGAGATCGCAGAGCTCGAGGCCAAGCTCGCTGCTGCCAAGAAAAAGCAGGCAGAGGACAGCGACGCGGACGCAGAGTAGTCCCATCCCTTTGGGGTGAGCACCTGACCGGCTTGCCCGCAGGCTAGCCGGTCTTTTTCGTTTTGTTGACAGTTGATCGTTACATCATAGTTGGGGAGATATCCGTATGGACGCAAGCCAGATCGTACTGACCGCTGAGGGCCGCCAGAAGCTCGTCGAGGAGCTCGCTTGGCGTGAGGGCGATTACGCCAAGGAGATCGTCGAGGACATCAAGGAAGCCCGCGCGTTTGGCGACCTTTCGGAGAACTCCGAGTACGATGCCGCCAAGGACAAGCAGGCCCAGAATGCTGCTCGCATTGCCGAGATTCAGGCTATTCTCGCCAACGCTCAGGTTGCTGCCACCACGGGCGATCTGACCGTCTCCATCGGTTCCACCGTTTCTCTGATCGATCCCAACGGTGAGGTCATGGAAGTCACGCTCGTCGGTACCACCGAGACCAACTCGCTCGAGCACAAGATCTCCAACGAGTCTCCGGTCGGTCACGCCATCATCGGTCACGGCGAGGGCGACTCCGTTGAGGTCGTTACGCCTTCTGGCAAGACTCGCGTCTACACCATCGCCAAGATCGCACGCTAGACCACGGTCCCGCGTAAAGGTATGTTTTCGCTCCCTGGGACCGAATCCTGGGGAGCGTTTTAGTTTGAGGAGCTAACTTATGGCAGAGAACCAGAACGTCGCCGATCAGGCCTCGACGCTCAACGACGAGCGCGCCACGCGTCTGGCAAAGCGCGCCGCCCTGTTCGAGGCGGGCCAGAACCCCTATCCCGAGCACTCCGAGATCGAGGACTATGTCGTCGACATTGAGGCCAAATATGCCGATCTTGCCGATGGCGAGGATACTGAGGACGTCGTGAAGATCGGCGGCCGCGTGGTCGCCAAGCGTGGTCAGGGCAAGATCATGTTTATCGTCGTGCGCGACGCTACCGCCGAGATTCAGCTGTTCTGCCGCATCAACGACATGGACGAGGCAGCTTGGAATACGCTCAAGGCTCTCGACCTTGGTGACATCCTGGGCGTGACCGGCGTGGTTGTTCGCACCAAGCGCGGCCAGCTCTCCGTTGCCCCCAAGAGCGCGACCCTGCTCTCCAAGGCCGTTCGTCCGTTGCCCGAGAAGTTCCACGGTCTTTCCGATAAGGAGACCCGTTATCGTCAGCGCTATGTCGACCTGATTGCCAACGACGATGTTCGCGAGACCTTCCGCAAGCGCTCGCAGATTCTCTCCACCTTCCGCCGCTTCATGGAATCTGACGGCTACATGGAGGTCGAGACCCCCATCCTGCAGACCATTCAGGGCGGCGCTACGGCCAAGCCGTTCATCACGCACTTCAACGCGCTCGATCAGGAGTGCTACCTGCGCATTGCTACCGAGCTGCACCTCAAGCGCTGCATCGTCGGCGGCTTTGAGCGCGTCTTCGAGATCGGCCGCATCTTCCGCAACGAGGGTATGGACCTCACCCACAACCCCGAGTTCACCACGATGGAGGCCTATCGTGCCTTCTCCGATCTCGAGGGCATGAAGGCACTCGCCCAGGGCGTCATCAAGGCTGCCAACAAGGCTATCGGCAATCCCGAGGTCATCGAGTATCAGGGCCAGATCATCGATCTGTCCGGTGAGTGGGCAAGCCGTCCCATGACCGACATCGTTTCGGACGTGCTCGGCAAGCAGGTCACCATCGACACACCGGTCGAGGAGCTTGCCGCCGCTGCGCGCGAGAAGGGCCTGGAGATCAAGCCCGAGTGGACTGCTGGCAAAATTATCGCCGAGATTTACGATGAGCTGGGCGAGGACACCATCGTCAACCCGACCTTCGTATGCGATTACCCCATCGAGGTCAGCCCGCTTGCCAAGCGTTTTGAGGACGATCCGCGCCTGACGCACCGCTTTGAGCTGGTCATCGCCGGCCACGAGTACGCCAACGCATTCTCCGAGCTCAACGACCCGGTCGACCAGGCCGAGCGCTTTGCTGCCCAGATGGCTGAGAAGGCCGGCGGCGACGACGAGGCTATGGAGTACGACGAGGACTACGTGCGCGCCCTCGAGTACGGTATGCCTCCCGCGGGCGGCATCGGCATCGGCATCGACCGCGTGGTCATGCTGCTCACCAACCAGGCTTCCATTCGCGACGTCCTGCTGTTCCCGCACATGAAGCCCGAGAAGGGTTTCCAGTCCGGTGCCGCCGCTGCCAAGGCTGCCGAGGCCGGCAACGCCGCAAGCCCGTTCGTCAAGCCGCTCAAGCCCACGCTCGATTACTCCAAGATCGCCGTTGAGCCGCTGTTCGAGGAGTTCGTCGACTTTGATACCTTCTCCAAGAGCGATTTCCGCGCTGTGAAGGTCAAGGCATGCGAGGCCGTCAAGAAGTCCAAGAAGCTGCTGAACTTTACGCTCGACGACGGCACCGGCACCGACCGCACCATCCTCTCCGGCATCCATGGCTACTATGAGCCCGAGGACCTGGTCGGCAAGACCCTGCTCGCCATCACCAACCTGCCTCCGCGCAAGATGATGGGTATTCCCAGCTGCGGCATGCTGATCAGCGCCATCCACGAGGAGGAGGGCGAGGAGCGCCTCAACCTGATCCAGCTCGACGCTTCCATCCCCGCCGGCGCAAAGATGTACTAACTAGTTACGCGGTTCTACGAACCGCGTAACGGCCCGACGCTGCGCGGGCCGCATTTGGACAATCTGACGGTCAACTTCAAGGGCGCG
>CABTAA010000084.1 GCA_902482615.1 uncultured Collinsella sp. | reverse complement strand
CCGGCCGTAACCGCGCGTCCCAGGGGCGGCAGGGCGCCAACGGCGGCGGACGCCGCAATTAGTGCGGGAATGTGGTAGATGTGGTCGCAGCGCTCTGTTGGCACGCTTGGCGCAGTGAGCGCATTGCCTCCACTAGGAACACGCCGGCGATGGCAACCGTGACCACCACGTCGAGCGGCGTGTTCACAAACCACAGCAGGCCCATGAGGTACGACCCGGCGTTAAAGGCAAAGTGCAACAGGATCGTGTAGCGGAGCTTTCCAGTCGTCACGAGCACCCAGCCAAAAATAAGGCCGGCAGCGCCCGCATAGCAGCCCTGCACCCAGTTCATGTGCATAAAGCCAAAGACCGCCGCCTGCAGCACGATTGCCACGGCGACGCCCCAGGTACTCGGGGCTGCCCAGGGCACTATGGCGTCGTCCTGCGCGTTCGCGCGGCGCCGGCGCTTCCAGAGCGGACGGCACTGCGGGTTAAACGCTCGGAGCGAAAACTCAAAAATGATGCCGCGCACCAGGAGCTCTTCGCAAAATGGCGCGCCAATCACCGTGGTCAGAATGGCCAGATAGCTCGTGTCGCCCATGCCTGTTTCCTCGACGAGCTCGCCATAGTCTGCCGCGACCTCGGGCAGCAGCGACAGCACGCCGTCGCATAGGTAGCTAATGACCACCTGCATGGACAGGCCGATCACGACAACGCAGACGATGCGCTTCCATGCCGCGCCCGCTCCCCCACCGAGCGGGCGCTCGCCTTGCCGGCGCGCCATGAAGGAGCGGGGCCACAGATAGCGCCACCACAGCAGCGCCATAAAAAACGACGCCGTCTGAGCGGCGGGCTGGAACCATTGGATATCGAGATTGTCGATCGGATAGCCCGTCAGCACCGATACGGCATCGAGAACTGAAAACAGAACCACGCTCAGGGCTATATCGGCAGCAACAACGCCAAAACAGGCAAGCGCCCAAATCATCGCATTGAGCATGCCAACCTCCTCAAAACCGTTCCCTAGTTCTACCACAACTCGGCAGAGAGCTGATCCCATGGGGACGGAGGAAAACGGATCACTTATTGATGAGAATCGGGCGCAGTGCCAAAGGCCCCGCTGGGCGAAATGTCGAACGGAAAGGTGCCGCAGCGATTGAAGGCGGCGATGAACATGCGGATGGCGTTGGACGGCGTGGTGCCCACGAGCTGGGTTGCCGCCGCGAAGGCTGCCTTTTCCTCGGGCAAGACCTTCGCGACAACCGGGGTCATGTGTTCTGCCATGGCGCTTCCTTTTTGAAACGACGGTGGTGCGGATAGATGCGGGCCGCGCGGCTGGGCGACGGGCTGTGAAGGCAACCCGATTGGCCCGCATCTTGAGTTTGTTTCTACGGCGTTGGTATTACTTAGTATTCTTAAGTATTACCCCGCAGATAGAATACCATACCAAACCCCATGGGGACGGAGAAAAACGGATCATATTGTTGCTGAGTAAGTATTTAGAGCGTGATGATGTCTGAGATATTGAGGGCCTGAGCGTCGACGGCATCGTGCGTGGCAAGCAACAGCATGCGGCCGTCGAGCGCCGGCGCCCAGGGCGCACGATCGCCCACGGCGAGCGCAAGCTCCGCAGCAGCCCTGCCGCTCACAGAGCCGCCTGCACGCCCATAACTGCCCTCGCCTTCTGATTCGCGCACGGCGCGGAAGGGACGCGGCGAACGTCGGCGTATGGCGCGCCCAATCTGGGCATCCGGCGCATGGCGCCCTATTGTCTTGCATATTTTCGCTTGTGCCATGCATAAAAAGACGGGGGCACCCCTTCCCGTCCCAACGATGCCGATTCCAACCAGGGCATTGGCTATGCGCGAGGCCGGAACAGACGCTCTTCGCTGCTCACCACGCTTTCGGGGCGCGGTGAGGGTTTTGCCCCCTGCACAGCCGAAGCCGTGCTTGCTTTGCTGGATCATTATGGCGTTGAGCTGGATGGAGCTAAGGTTGCTGTGGTCGGGCGCTCGCTGGTGATCGGGCGTCCTGTTGCTGCCATGCTTACGGCGCGCAATGCGACCGTGACGACGTGCCATACGCATACGCGCGACCTTGCTGCCGAGTGCCGTGCGGCTGATATTGTGGTTGCCGCCGTTGGACGCGCGCGCACGATTGGCGTGGATGCCGTTCGCGAGGACCAGACGATCATTGATGTGGGCATTAACTGGGATGAGGACGCTGGCAAGCTGGTGGGTGACGTCGATTTTGTTGCCGCGGAGCCGGTTGTTGGTGCCATCACCCCCGTGCCGGGCGGCGTGGGCGCCGTGACAACGGCGATTCTCGCCAAACACGTGATCGAAGCGGCCGAGCGTGCATCGAAATAGGCTTTTGACCACAAGGGCTGCCGAGGCCGTGGTTTCGCCCTTTTTGCGCCGAAGCGATACACTGTTGCCGTTTGATTTCTTCGCTCAAGGAGGATGCGCATGCCGTGCACAACGATTTTGGTTGGTAAGAACGCGAGCTACGACGGATCGACGCTGGTTGCCCGCAATGAGGACTCGTCCAACGGGGTGTTTGAGCCCAAGCGTATGCGCGTGGTGCATCCCGACGAGCAGCCGCGCGTCTACACGAGCGTCCTGAGCCACCTGACCATCGAGCTGCCCGATAGCCCCATGCGTTATACGAGCGTCCCCGATGTTGTTCCGGGCCACGGCATCTGGGCCGAGGCCGGTTTCAACGAGCTCAATGTGGGCATGTCCGCAACCGAGACGCTCACCACCAACGAGCGCGTCCGCGGCGCCGATCCGCTTGTGGACTACGTGCCCGCCAAGGGCAACGAGGGTGAGGACGGCTATGTGCCGGCACAGCCCGGCGGCTTGGGCGAGGAGGACATGGTGACCCTGGTCCTGCCGTACGCCAAGTCCGCCCGCGACGGCGTTCGTATCCTGGGCGACCTGCTCGAGCGCTACGGCACCTACGAGAACAACGGCATCGCCTTTAGTGATGTGGACGAGATCTGGTGGCTGGAGACCATCGGCGGTCACCATTGGATCGCCAAGCGCGTGCCTGACGACGCCTATGTGACCATGCCCAACCAGCTGGGTATCGACAGCTTTGACCTGGATGACGCCGAGGGCGCCCAGGCCGACCACATGTGCTCCGCCGACCTGCGCTCCTGGATGGCCGAGTGGCATTTGGACCTGACGCTGGGCGTCGAGGGCGACGGTCCGGCGACGGTCTTTAACCCGCGGGAGGCCTTTGGCTCGCACCGCGACAGCGACCATGTCTACAACACGCCGCGCGCGTGGTACATGCAGCGCTGCCTCAACCCCAGCGACGTGTGGGATGGTCCCGAGGCCGACTACACGCCCGAGAGCGACGATATCCCCTGGAGCCGCGTGCCCGAGCGCAAGGTGACCATCGAGGACATCAAGTACGTGCTCTCGAGCCACTACCAGGGCACGGAGTACGACTGCTACGGCAGCAAGGGCACGCCCGCTACGCGTGGTGCCTATCGCCCCATCGGCATCAACCGCAACAGCCAGCTTGCCGTGTTGCAGCTGCGCCCCTATGCGCAGCCGGCCTACCGCGCCGTGCAGTGGATGGCCTTTGGTTCCAACTCGTTTAACGCGCTGGTTCCGCTGTACGCCAACGTCGAGACTATGCCCGAGTACTATGCCGACACGCAGGCTCGCGTAACGTCCGAAAACTTCTACTGGGCCAACCGCCTGATCGGCGCGCTGGCTGACGTCCGCTTCCATGAGTGCGGCCGCGCGGTCGAGGATTATCAGGAGAAGATCGGTGGCATGGGCCACAAGCAGATCCATGACGTCGACGCTGCCGTAGCCGCTCTGCCCGAGGTCGAGGTGCCTGCCGAGCTTGCACGCGCCAACGAGGCCTTTGCCGAGCGTGTTCGCGTGGAGACCGATGCCCTGCTGGGCAAGGTGCTTTACACCACGAGCTGCGCCATGAAGAACTCTTTCGCGATGAATGACAACGTGAGGTAGGGATTTCCCGTCGATCGAATAGCGCTAAAACGCTTTGTCGCTTTCGCTCAATCTTGGGTACAAGAACGCCAATGCAGTTGTTTGTGATTGGAGATAACCATGGTTATGAAACTCGATCAGCTTGTTAACGGCGCCATTAACGTGGGCTTTGGCGCTGCCGCCGTTGCTGTCGAAGGCGGCAAGAAGGTCCTCGACGACCTTAACACCAAGGGCGAGCAGGTCCGCAAGGACACCGCCACCCCCGATATCGCCCGCAGTGTGTCCGACATGTTCGAGCAGGCCGGCGGTACCATCTCCGATCTGACCGAGCGCTTGGGCATGCAGGGCGAGACCGCGGCCCAGCGCGTGCTTGACGAGCTCATCCTTGCCCGGGTCCGCGTCATGACCGCCCCCGAGCGCACGGCCTTCCTGGCCCATGTGCGCGACATCGTCGATTCGGTCGAGGACAACGTGACCTCGGTGCCCGTCGAGTCCGTTGAGCCCGACGATGCGAAGGATACCGAAGAGGCCGAGTAGCAGCGCAGATGGCAGATTCCACCACCGATTACAACAATCTAGATCCTTTGGGTGACGAGGCGGCGGTTGTCGATGAGGTCGATGCCGCCGTCTCGGGCGCTTGCAAAAAGCCGCGCGCTGTCGATATGGTGCCCGAAGAGCCCGACGCGATGGCGCCGGACGAGGAATACCAGCTCACGCCGGCGGGTCGTCGCGAACGCATCGGGCAGATTGTTCGCTTGGTCAAAAAGTACCGTGTGTGGGATAACCTCACGCCGGTTCGCTTGCGCCGCCTGCTCGAGGAGCTCGGCCCCATGTTCGTCAAGATGGGGCAGATTCTGGCCAACCGGTCCTAGATTCTGCCGCAGCGCTTTTGCGATGAGCTGCGCCGTCTGCGTTCCGACGTGGAGCCGGTGCCGTACGAGGTAGTGCTTCGCTGCTTGGAAGAGGAATACGGCCTGCGCCTGGGGGAGATGTTCGACGCGATCGACCCCAATCCGCTTGGTAGCGCATCGCTCGCGCAGGTGCACCGCGCCCGCCTGGTGACCGGCGAGGACGTGGCCGTTAAGGTGCAGCGCCCCGGTGCGCAGCAGGTTATGGCACAGGACATCGATATCATCCGCTCGGTGGTGCGTATCGTTTCCAAGTTCGTCAACACCGATCAATTCGTTGACCTGCACGGCGTAGTCGAGGAGTTGTGGACCTCGTTTCGCGAGGAGACCAACTTTTTGGCCGAGGCCAAAAACCTCAACGACTTCTACGAGTTCCATAAGAGCGTTCATGGCGTGACGTGCCCTAAATCCTATCTGGACCTGTGCACCGAGCACGTGGTGGTTATGGACTACGTCGACGGCATTTCGATCGCCGATCCTGAACGCTTGGTGGCCGAGGGCTATGACTTGGAAAAGATCGGTGCCGCAATCGTCGAGGACTACTCGACGCAGGTGCTCGATGACGGCTTTTTCCATGCCGACCCGCATGCGGGAAACATCATCCTCAAGGACGGCATCGTTTACTTTATCGACTTGGGCATGGTCGGACGCATGTCGAGCCACGATCGCGGTATCGTAAAGGACATGATTTTCGCCGTGGCCGAGGGCGACGTGCCAAAGCTCAAGGATTCGCTCATGCGCTTTGCCGTGACGCGCGGCGATTCGGCTGAGCTCGATCATTCGGCCTTTTTGTCCGACTTGGACTTTATTGTTGCCGACTTTGCCGGGCTCGACCTTAAAGACCTGGATATCGGCGAGTTTTTGACCTCGCTGCTAAACCTGGCGCGCAAAAACGATGTTGAGCTGCCGAGCGTGGTGACGATGTTCGCGCGCGGCATGGTGACGCTCGAGGGTTTGCTGACCGAGTACATGCCCAACGTCAACATGATCCAGATCATCCAAACCCACATTAAAAACGAGACAAGCACCTATGCGCGCGTGCGCGACATGGGGCGCGATCTTGCCGCGAGCAGCTATCGCGCGGCGAAGGGCTCACTCGAGGCGGCTGAGTACCTGGGGCTGGCTTCGCGCATGCTTACGCGCGGCCAGCTTAAGGTGAACACGCAGATCATGAGCAGCGATAAGGCACTGCGACAGCTGGGCGGAATTATCGACCGCATGTCGATGGCTATCGTTATCGCCGGCCTGTTTATCGGTTCGTCGGTGGTGTACTACGCACGCATCGAGCCGGTTGTGTTTGGTATCCCGGTCATTGGCTTTATGGGCTACGTGAGCGCGCTGGTGCTGGCGCTTATGCTGGGCCGCAATATCTGGCTCAACAGTCACGGCGGCAAACACTAGAGGCTGCGACCGTCACCGCATTTTCCTATCGCAAACAATAGCTTTTACCTTGGGCTTCGCCTGTGTGCGGGGTCCTTTTGCGTGATACCATTTTGACGGTAATAATCGATGGCCTAGATGGTGGTGCGGAGACGCACGAACGCGCGGTTTTCCTGCGCGTTTGGGAGAATCGGGGTGCAAGTCCCCGGCTGTACCAGTAACCGTAATTCCTCTTGGCTCGGGATGTTCGCGTCGCAGATCGGACGACGCGCCTGAGCCGTTAAGGTTAAGTCGGATCGCCTCCCATCTTGCATGCGGCTGCGGCGTATGCCGCCGGTGTGCATAGGGCTCTGGAGGGAAGGGGGACCCCGATGGGGGAACTCGAGCGTAACATGCGCGATGACGTGGGGCAGCCGCTGGGCAATGCTCCAAGTACAGACAATGGGGGACAAATGGATATGTTTGAGGACGAGCGCGAGCGCGCCTCGCTGCATCGCCGTGGCGCGATTGCACGCGGCGTAGCCAAGCGCGGCCTGGTGGCATTCCTGACCTTCGCGATGGCCTTCAGCACCACGCCGGCTCAGCTGTGGGCCGAGGGTGCCGAGGGCATTACCGACGCTGTGGCTCAGGCTACGACGCTAGGCGAGGACGCAGCGCTTGCGGGCGGTACCGCTGAGCAGAGCGGCGCCGAGGTTTCGGATTCCGGGAGCGCGCCTGCAG
>CABTAA010000083.1 GCA_902482615.1 uncultured Collinsella sp. | reverse complement strand
GCGGTCGGCCCCGTCGTAGGCGGCGCGGTGATCGACACGTACGGCTGGCGCACCATGATCGGCGCCATCGTCCCCCTCGCAATTCTCGTGCTGGTGCTGGGCGTGTTCATGCTGAAAAACGTGGGCGAGCTGAAGAACCCCAAGCTCGACCTGCCCTCGGTCGTCCTCTCCACCATCGCCTTCGGCGGACTTCTCTACGGGTTCTCGAGCGCCTCGTCGATGGGTTGGGGCAACCCCGTGGTGCTCGGCTCGATCGTCGCGGGTGTCGTGTGCTTGGTGCTGTTCGTCGTACGCCAGGGCAAAATCGAGGACCCGCTGCTTCAACTGGGCACGCTCAAGACGCGCGAGTTCCGCGTGGCCGCCATCATCGTCACGCTCATCAACGCCGCATGCCTGGTCACCAACACGCTGTTGCCGTTGCTGCTGCAAACCTCGCTTGGCGCTTCGGCCTTCGAAACCGGCATGGCCATGCTTCCCGCCGCGGCGGTGGGCATCATCATCAGCCCTATCTCCGGCGTGGTGTTCGACAAGTTCGGTCCGCGTGCCATCTCGATCGTCGGCCTGGCCCTCATGACCGGCGCCCTGTTCCTGCTCTCGCTTTCGACGGTAAACACGCCCATCTTGGTGGTTGCGCTGTTCTGCATGCTGCAGTCCGCCGGCCAGTCGCTCGCGAACATGCCGGTGAACACATGGGGTGTCAATGCCTTGAAAAATGACATGATCGCCCACGGCAACGCCATCGCGAACACCGGCCGCCAGGTCGCCGGCGGTTTGTGCACGGCGCTCATCATCACGGTCATGACAAGCGTCACCGCGTCGGCCGGCGTCGATGCGAGCATCCAAGTAGCCACCGCCGTGGGCGCGGGCGTCGCTTACAAGGTGTGCGCGGCAATCGGCCTCGTTTCCCTTATCTGCGCCATATTCAGCGTGCGCACCAAGAAAACCGCACCGAAAACGAAGGAGGCATAAGCGATGTCCGAGATTCTGTCCGAGCGCATCCCGCTCGAGCTCGAGGGGACGCCCGTTTCGAGCATCATGATTGAAGAGCCGTTCACCTGCACGCAGGATTGCACGATTTCCGACGTGGTGCGCATGCTCGCCGAAAACGAGGTGAGCAGCATGCCCGTAATCGATGAGCGCAACCAGGTGGTCGGGTTCATCTCCGACGGCGATGTCATGGGAGCCATCGCGCAGCATCGCGCTCACACCATCTTCACGGGCGGCGACGCGTCCATGCTGTACTTCGACGATCAGAGCCTTGAGCAGCGCATCGAAGACCTGAAGGATCGCTGCGTCATGGATTTCGCGACGCGCCAGGTAGTGTGTGCCCGTCCCGAGCAGAGCATCGCCCGCGTCGCCGCGCTGCTGGCGAAGAAGAAGTTCAAGAAGCTTCCTGTGGTTGATGACGAGGGCAAACTCGTGGGGGCCATCCGCCGCTCCGCCATCACCAAATACATCTTCGGCATCCTTTTCCAATAGGGGCAGGTCGCACTTGAGGCGAACATCTCGAGGCATCGAGCCAGCAACTGGACCAGACAACCTTGACACGCACGCGCTTTCCCTCGATGCTTCGGTAAGGGGAGCTGCGAAAATCGCAGCACGGGTGATCGGCGCCGCGCCCCCGAAGGCAAAAGCGAACACGGGAGCGATACGATGGGAAAAGTCCTGGACGAAGATTTGGTTTATGAGATTCTCTCCGTCGTGGCAGAGATTCCGGCGGGATGCGTCGCCTCGTACGGTCAGATAGCGCGCCTCATCGGCAGGGAGAAAAACTCTCGCCTGGTCGGAGCGGTGCTGAGCGAGGCGGATCGCTACGGCGATTATCCCTGCCACCGCGTCGTCAACCACGCGGGACGCCTCGCGCCAAACTTCCCCGACCAGCGAGCACTACTGACGGAGGAAGGAGTCGCCTTCCGAGACAACGGCTGCGTCGACATGAAAAAGCGCCAGTGGAACGAGTAGCCAGGCAGCGTAGCGTCGAAAGGAGCGACGCCACGGGGAACGACCTGCGCCCCGCCGCCGGACAACCTATGGCAAAGTGACACGTCCCACAAAGAGCGGCGCACCAGTACGAGACACGACCGCGACGTAAAAAGACCCTATGATACTCGTAAGCATCTATCTGATTGCCCGCCTCGAGGTACCCAAAGAACGAGAGATGCCGAAACCCCTAGACAAAGAAAAAGGTCGGGAGCTTTTATGCTTCCGACCTGAAGTTTCATGGTCGCGGGGGGCGGATTTGAACCACCGACCTTCGGGTTATGAGGTCGCTACGACGTTGTTTCATTCAGACATTTCGACCCAAATTGAAGTCAATATAACTCCAGGTCATTTGATGTTTTCATAGATTTACGAAAGAAAAGTACGCGGAATAATTCGACCCAAATTCGACCCACAACGAGCTTGAAAGCGGTCAGGCGGAGCATTACCCTTGGGGTGTGACCCCACGCAGGGCCCACCACCAAGGGTAATGCCCACCCGCCCCAGCCCTTTGCGCCATTCCGCGCAACCGAGCGCGATTCTCAGGCACTTCAGGCAAGGAACACGATGAACGACCGACCTCTCGTCATAGGCAAAGGAACGAAGCAACGCCGCGACAAATACACGTGGCGCTACCGTCACAGCCTCGGCAAGGATCCGGTCACGGGCAAATACCGCTATTCGCCGTGGCAGACCATACATACCACCAAAAGCCGAGAGGTCGACGCCGCACTCGAAGCCTACAAGGCAGAACTCAACAGCGGCACCTACGTCCAAAAATCGAGGGACACCGTCGGCTCGTACGCAAAAAAGTTCCACGACAACCGCGAAGGAACCATCACGCCGCTCGCCTACTCGACATCCTACTCAATCGAGAACCGGACGCGCACATCACATGCGTGATGCTCATGCTCGACACCGACATGAGAAGGGCAGAAGCCCTCGGGATGACGTGGTCCGATGTCTCCGTCGAGAACAGAAGCATCCTCATTGAGCAGCAGTTCGCGGCCGATCGAAGCGTTCGCTCGCCCAAAAGCAAGAAAAGCGTGCGGAGGATCTCGATAAGCGAGACGCTGACGTCGTATCTCGAATTCTGGAAAAAGGAGCAGGCCCGCGAAATGGAAGCCTTCGGCCTGGAACAAGTCAAAGGCACTCCGCTCGTCCACTCATTCGAACGAACGAAAGACAGGCATCCCCAAGTCAACTTCATGGACCTGAATGGGTTTTCGCGCTGGTTCAGAAACTTCAGCGTCGAGAACGGGTTCGGCAAGTTCGAAGGCGTTCGAACATACCATTATGTGAAGGAAACTGTCGACGGGGAAACGATTTCGAAGCGTTATGAGCATAAAGAGTGGCTCGAATTGAGGGATTACCTCAGGAAGCATCCCAAGGTTCGCGAGGCGAGGCATATCAGCACATATGAGAGCGAGCACCTTCCTTACGGATATTCGGGCCTATCGAGCCACACCGCTACTGCCGCTACTGCCCGCCAGCTTCCGAACCAGCGGGCGGTAGCAGCACCCCGAACATCTCGCCGACAGCGCAGAGAGTCGTCGACCTGGCGGCCAAGGCCGACATCGAGGACGTGATGCTGTGCGACCTGCCCGGCGTCCTGTCCTTCCTAGGGCTGCCACCTGAGACGGAGATGCCGCCGGGCAACAAGGGGAAGACGAAGCTCAAGAAGCTCTACAGGAAGGTGGCGCCGAACAAGGCATACCACTCCGGCGAGCGCGCCAAGGATTTGATCTCGCACCTCGACATGGCAGAGATCAGGGCATCGGCGCCCGTCCAAGAATTGGGATGCAGTTCAATACGAGCTCGGGGCTCTTTTCGTCTAGATTGGGGACGCATGGCCGGACGAAAACAATTTGCGTCTGGTAATAAGCGTACGAAAGCGCAATTTACGTCTTAATTCCGTACGCAAATCAAGACGAAAATCGTTTACGTCTGCTTTAATCCGTACGAAAACGGTTTTCGTCTTGCAGGGCAGTTGCCGTTTCTACAGTTCAACTTCCAGTTCGGCTTTGTGCTCGTAGAGGTAGTCGCGCATGTAGGGGATGGCAAATGAGACCCTGCCGTACGAGGGAGCCTCGATAATCGATTCTCTTAACAGGCGGCTGCGGACGGAACTCACCTGTTGAGGCGTTTTGTTTAGGGCGTCGGCAACCATGCTGGTCGAGCTCGTCTGCCCCAAAGATGCCATGCTCAGCAGATAAGCGATGCACGTGGGCGGAATGCGCTGTAGCGCGGGCTCAATCACCATGGCACAGAAGCGTTCGCGTGCCGTTGCAATGCCGCGCTCGGCTTCTTCTTCTCCAATAATCGGTGTATGTGCGCGTCTTGCCAACTGCCATGCGTAGTATCCAACGAGTTGGATCATGAAAGGATAACCTTGCGTTGCCTCGGCAAGTTGGCCGGCAATACCTGGCTGCAACTCCATGCCAGACGCTTCAATGGTTTCCTCGAGGGAGTACGACACTTCGGTTACTGCCACAGCCTTCAGGTCAAAGGGGAGGGCACGGCGCAAAAACGTAAGTGTCTTTCCGTTGATGATGCTTTCAATCATCGAAGGCAGCCCCGCAAAAACAAAGGCGATATCAAGGTCTTCGCCGATAACCTGCTGAATCGCAATAGAGAGCGTTCGGACCTCATCGAGCTCTGCGTCTTGAACCTCGTCGAGAGTGATGAGCAGGCCATTTTCATTCTTGGATATTGTCTGTCTCATGGCGTCGCGTAGCGATGGACCGATTCGCTCAATGTCTATGCTGCCGATGGATATGCCAGCTACGGTGGGCTCAAATCTGGTGTGTTTGGCCTGGAATTTGGGCTGCAGCTGTTCGAGAATGCGTTGGCAAAGTCCCTCGGTTGCGACCTCTTTTATGACCGTCCAGCCACGGCTTTGCGCCAAACGTGAGCACTCGTCAAGGAGGACCGTCTTGCCCGTTCCACGGACGCCGGCTATGCGCATTAGGCGCCCCGGGGCACCAGGCCCGTTGACGAGGCCCTCATTGAATTCTTCGAGCACATCTTCGCGGCCGATAATCGTGGGAGGTGTTTTACCTGCTGTGGGCTTAAAAGGGTTTGTTTGCATGTGAGCCACCTTTGCTCAAGATATAGCAAGATATAGCAAAGTATAGCAAGATATAGCAAAGTATAGTGAGATATAGCAAAGTAAGCGCTACTCGCGGGTTTTGCGGTGGTGCTATTTTCCAAATGCCGCGCGGATAAAGCGCTGGTCGAACAGCTTGTTGGCAACTCACGAGGGCTCGGGGTGCCAATTTGGGATGGAGTGGTGCTGCGCCACGAATAGGGCCTATCTACTACGTTTAAGCCGCAGAGGTCAACCATAGCCGGCTTTTTCGAAAATCGACAAGCTGCCTACCTGCGGTTTTGTTTTCACGGTTTTCGGTATGGCCGAGGCTGTCCGTGTTAACGTAGTAGATGGGCCACTTTTGTGGCAAGGGGGCCGATCTGCGGGCCAGGGTAGCTAAAAGAGCCCCGCCCCAAAAAGACTGATTGGGAGCTGGGGCGTGTCGATGCGATAGTATTGCATGGTGGTATTCGACTAACCGAGGGTTTATCCGAGGGCTTTATGGAACAGCACCAGCATTATCAGAGCCTGCAAGATCAGGCATACAACGCATTACGCTCCAAGATTATCTATGCCGAGCTCAAGCCCGGCACGCGCCTTTCGGCGATTGGTCTGGAAAAGGAGACGGGAATCGGGCGCACGCCCATTCGCGAGTCTTTTGTGCGCCTGCGTGAGCAGGAACTGGTGGAAACTCGTCCCAAAAGCGGCACCTATGTCTCAAAAATCAGCATGGAGCGTGCCGAGAACGCCTGTTTCTTGCGCGAGAAACTCGAGAGAAGCGTGCTTATTAAATGCTGCTCGGCTTCCTCGCCCGAGCAAAAGCAGCGGCTTGAGCAGATTCTTACCGAGTCCGAGTCGCTCGACCATAGCGAAACGCGTCGTTTCTTTGACCTGGACAACCTGTTCCATGAGACGTGTTTTGAGATTGCTGGCCGTCACATGTTGTGGGATTGGATGAAGAGCGTCAATACGCATTTTGAGCGATACAACTGGTTGCGTATGGTGTCGCAGGACCTGGATTGGGAGCCGATTCGTCGGCAGCATCGCCGGATTCTCGAGGCCATTAAGAGGGGCGATACCGACGCGGCGAGCTATCTGGCAGAGACGCACTTGCACCTGATGCCCGAGGAGCAGGGCCCGGTTATCGCCTTGCATCCCGACTATTTTGAGCTGTCTAAAGACTCGGCTATCTAGCCCATTATCGCATCTGCTCGAGACGCAAAAACGATGCTGCTCACCTACAGCGTTTTGCAACTGAGATTTTTAAAAAATGCCTAAAATGGCTCAGGCTGCCGACAATGGGGAAACGGGGTGCGCTATGGCGCAGATGAGAATCAAGGACATTGCCGTCGAGGCGGGCGTGAGTCCGGCCACGGTCTCGCGCTATCTCAACAACCGTCCCGGGCAAATGACCGAGGAGACCCGTGCCCGCATTGCCGAGGTCATCGAGCGCACCGGCTATCGCCCGCGTGCCGCCGCGCGCAATCTACGCAGCTCGCGCACCAACCTCATCGGCGTGATCCTGGCCGACATCGCCAACCCGTTCTCCAGCGCCATGCTCGAAGGGCTTTCCGTCAGCGCCGCCGCGCGCGGCTGCTCGCTCATGACGGCCATTAGCGGCAACGACCCCGCTAAGGAAGCGGAGTCGCTCACCAGGCTTATCGATGCCGGCGTGGACGGCCTGGTCGTCAACACCTGCGGAGGCAATGACGAGGCGATCGCCGCGGCAGCGGGACGTCTGCCTGTTGTGCTGCTCGACCGCGACGTTGCCGACGGCGGTGTCGATCTAGTGACATCTAACAACCGTGAGCTGGTCGCCGGTCTGGTAGACGCCTTGGCCGCTGCAGGCAGCGAGCGCCTGTGCCTGCTCACCGAGGCAAGCGACGACAGCCCCGTCCGTCGCGAGCGCGCCGAGGCCTTTGCCGACGAGATGCTGC
>CABTAA010000082.1 GCA_902482615.1 uncultured Collinsella sp. | reverse complement strand
GAGGCCTCGCGGCCTCCCCCTTTTTTTGCGTTTGCGGGCTTTTGTCTCACATAGTAGCTGTGTTTTATAACCCTCGTTTGTCGCATCTTCTGTGAACGGGCTACAATAACTTAGTCTGTGCGATATGGAGGTGAACATGGCTGAAGCTGGTATCGGCGTTGATATCGTCGAGATTTCCCGTATGAAATCAATTCTTGAAAAGACGCCGTCGTTTGCTCGGCGTGTGTTTACCGAAGAAGAGCGTGCGTATTGTGATGCATCATCGCGTCCCGCTGCTCACTATGCCAGCCGCTTTGCTTCGCGCGAGGCGGTACTTAAAGCTCTCGGCACGGGTTTTAGTCAAGGCGTTGGTCGCAAGGATGTTTCGGTTACGCGTGATAAACTCGGCAAACCGAAAGCGCTGCTTTCGGGCCGTGCTCTCGAGATCGCTCAAGAGCTGGGTGTTGTTGAGGTCGCTCTTTCCATTACGCTTACAGGAGACTTAGCCGTTGCGAATGCCATCGCGATTACCGAAGATGCTCGGCCTAAGCCAAAAGAGGAAAAGGTGAGTACCAAGAAACGCGTAGCGCAGACATTTAAAGAGGCTCGCTCTGTTTTAGATGAGCTTGAGCAGCTGCAGAATTCAGCATTGACGGAGCACCTGGGCGATGCTTCGCAAGATACGCTAGGAGCATAGATGAAACCGGTTTTGAGTACCGAAGAAGTCGTTCGTCTCGAGGATATCATCGAACGCGAAGGGACTTCGAAGGCCGAGCTTATGGAGCTAGCGGGTGAGTTTGCCGCCAACGAGGTCTTGAAGCTCAATCCCGATCGGGTTCTCGTTCTGGTCGGTTTTGGTAATAATGGCGGCGACGGTTGGGTTGCCGCCGATATTCTGAGCCATAAGGGTGTGGACGTCGATATCGTTTCTCCGGTTGAGCCGGATGAGATTCCTGCTGCTCTGGCACGTCATGTTGCTCGTCGTACTGCCGGCCGCGATGTGCACGTTTGCGTCGGCCCCTCGCGTGATGAACTCGAGGTTTTGATCGATAAGGCCGATGTTGTTGTCGATGCCATTTTTGGTACCGGTTTTCACGGGAATCTGCGTGCGCCGTTCTCCATCTGGATTCCTACGGTCAATGAATGCGCCGACTGTGTCGTATCCATTGATGTCCCCTCGGGCCTGAATGCCGAGACGGGCGTTGTTGATGACGACTGCATTCGTGCCGAGCATACGGTGACGATGATTGCGCCCAAGATTGGTCTGTATAGCGCTGATGGCCCTGAGTATGCTGGCGATTTGATCTGCGGCAATCTTTACGACCGTCTTGACGAGGTCATCGATGATGTCGACCACGCCGCCGAGATTGTCGAGCCCGGTGACTTAGTTGATTACTTTGCTCCACTTCCTACGAATATCGATAAGTATTCCCGTGGCTCTGTGCTTATTGTCGCCGGATCTGCGCAATATCCTGGTGCTGCCATTATGGCGGCCAAGTCTGCAGCTCGCGCGGGTGCTGGTTACGTGGCAGTCGCGGCTCCTGACGCCTGCGCTAATCTTATTCGCATGGCACTTCCTTCGATTCCCGTCTTTGCTATTCCGTCTGATTCCCGCGGCTCCTTTGGCGCCGCTGCGCGCATGACGGTGTGCGAGATTGCAAAGAAGTACAGCTGCGTACTGTGCGGTCCCGGTATGACGACGTCTGCCGGCGCTATGCAGGTGGTTTCGGGCTTGCTCGAGCTTGATGTACCGCTTATTTTGGATGCCGATGCACTCAACTGCCTTGCTAAGATTGCCATTGACGGTATTGATAGTAACCCCGAGATGTATCGTCGCGAGCAGCCGTTGGTTATGACGCCGCACTATCGTGAGCTTTCGCGTCTGGTTGCCGGTGACGAGGTGAACGACCTTGGTACCGCGATTGCAGCCGCGCAGAAGGTTGTCTGGGCTGCAGGCTCCGACAATCTGGTGGTCATTGCCAAGGGGCCGACGACGGCTATCTGTGGCGTTGAGCGCGTTCTGTTGCCGCTCTCGGGTCCGGCTTCTCTGGCAACTGCCGGTTCGGGTGATGTTCTCGCGGGTATTTTGGCCGGCACGCTTGCCACCATGCGCGACGAGATGGATCGTTGGGAGTTGCTGTATTCGTACGCCGTCGCACTTCACAGCTACGCCGGTTTTGCCGCGGCGACGGAGTATGGTGAGAAGAGCGTTATCGCGACCGATCTTATCGACCTGATCGGTCCTGCCATGGAGCTGGCGGCAAAGGATGCGCTCGAAGATCTGGGAATCATGGACGAAGGGTCGGATGACTAATCATGAATAAAGCCGATTTGACGCGCTGGTCCTGGGTCGAGATCGACCGCGGGGCGCTCCGTCGCAACACGAGGGCCTATAAGAACTTGTTGAATCCACGTCAGCGCCTGTGCTGCGTGGTCAAGGCCGATGCTTATGGTCATGGAGCTGTTGAGTGCGCCAAGATCATGTATTCGGCCGGTGCCGACATGTTTGCCGTGGCGACGGTTAACGAGGGCGTTGAGCTCCGACAGGGCGGGATTACGAAACCCATCCTCATCCTAAGCGAGCCGCCTATCGAGGCCATTCCGACGTTGCTCGAGTTTGATATCATGCCCTCGGTCTATACGCCTGACTTTGCTCTTGCGTATGGCGAATGTGCCGTCGCGGCGGGCAAGGTGGGCAAGTATCATCTCGCCATCGAGACAGGTATGAATCGTATCGGCGTACACTACACACAGGTGCTCGACTTTGTCCGCGGTATTAATTTCCATCGCGGTATTCAGTGCGACGGCGTATTTACGCACTTCGCCACGGCCGATGAACCTTCGGGCTGGGACTACAAGCTGCAGTGTCAGCGCTTTACCGAGGCCGTTCAGGCCATTAAGGATGCGGGTTTTGAGTGCGGTATCGTGCACTGCGCCAACACGCCGTCCTCGATGCTCGATCCCTCGATGCATTTTGATATGATTCGCGCCGGCGTTGGCTTGTATGGCATGCAGCCGTGCGAGCTGAGTGGCCGCGTGATGCAGCTTGATCCCGTTATGAGCGTCCATGCGCGCGTGACGCGCGTGGCACACCCTGCGATGGGTGAGGGCGTGGGCTACGGTTTTACCTACCGCGTACCGCGCACGCGCGTTCAGATCTGCACGCTGCCGATCGGTTATGCCGACGGCCTATCGCGTACGCTTTCCAATCGTATGGATGTGCTGTATCGCGGCGAGCGCGTGCATCAGGTTGGTAATATCTGCATGGACCAGTTTATGGTCGCCATTCAGTCCAACCCGGCACACGAGATTCCCGAGGCAGAGTATGGTGACGAGATGATTATTGTCGGCCGCGATGGCGATGCCGAGATCACTATGGACGAGATGGCCCGACTGCGCGGAACGATTAACTACGAGGTCGCCTGCGGCTTTGGCATGCGCCTCGACAAGGTCTACGTGTAGGAGTCGCCATGGGCGTCATGCACATCCCTGGCCATACCCATCAGGCACCACGTGAGGTCGCACTCGAGGAAATTGAGGCCGTTCTGGGCGATTGTCACCTCTGCCAGCTCTACCAGTCGCGTCACAATATCGTGTTTGGCGTGGGAAACCCCCGCGCTCGTGTGATGTTTATTGGCGAGGCGCCGGGCCGCAATGAGGATTTGCAGGGCGAGCCCTTTGTGGGGGCGGCAGGCGAGGACCTCAACGGCATTTTGTCGCTGGCGGGGCTCAAACGCGAAGACGTCTACATTGCCAACGTGCTTAAGTGCCGCCCGCCGGGAAACCGCAATCCACGTCCCGAGGAAGTGCTGGCTTGCTCGCCGTTTTTGCGTGAGCAGATTCGAAGCATCTGGCCCGATATTATCGTGACGCTCGGCAACCCCGCGACGCACTTTGTGCTTAAGACCGAGATTGGCATTACTAAGCTGCGCGGCAGGTTCCACCAGATGGGGCATTTTGTAGTAATGCCCACGTTCCATCCGGCAGCAGCGCTACGCAATCCGGCGTGGCAGGAACTGCTGGAGGAAGACTTTAAGATGCTGGGCGACTATCTGGAGCGACATCCCGCACCAGAGGACGCCTCGGAATAATAAGGAGCATATATGTCCCTGGAGCGCCTGGGGGTAGGTACTTACAAAACGACTTGCGCTGCCGATACGGAGTACTTTGGCGAGCTAATTGCACCGTGCCTTGAGGACGGCGATGTGCTCATCCTGACCGGTGGCCTGGGAGTGGGCAAAACTCACTTTACCAAGGGCGTCTCGCGCGGGCTGGGCGATGGGCATATGGTTACGAGCCCTACGTTTGCGCTCATGGCCGTTCACGATCAAGGCCGTATTCCGCTGTTTCACTTTGATCTATACCGCCTGGAGCATGCCTACGAGCTCGAGGATACGGGCATTTTCGATGTGCTGGGCTATGAGGGTGCTTGCCTGCTGGAATGGGGCGAACAATTCCAAGACGAGCTGACGGATGAGTATCTTTCGGTGACGCTCAAGCGTGATGAGGGCGACAGCGATGTGCGAACGATAACGCTCGAGGCGCACGGTGACCGCGCAATGGAGCTTTCCCATTTGATTGATAAGGCTGTACAAGATGAGCTTGCATAACGACAACGCGCTGGTGGTGGCGCTCGATACTTCGACCGACATGCTTGCCTGCGCGGCAAGCTGGATTGATGGGCAGACGGGCGAGACGAAGCTCGTGAGTGGCGACCACATGTGTCGCCGTCACGCCAACGTTGAGCTCGTGAATACCGTTGATGGCGTGCTGGCTCAAGCCGGTCTGGATCGCAGCGATGTTGGTTACTACGTGGTCGGCCGCGGCCCGGGGTCGTTTACGGGTGTGCGCATCGGCATCTCCACTGCCAAGGGCCTCGCGCGCGGTGCCAATGTTCCGCTGCTGGGCGTGTCGACGCTCGACGCTTGCGCTTGGACGGCGTGGAAGGCTGGCGTGCGCGGCAAGCTTGGTATCTTGGCCGATGCTATGCGCGGTGAGGTATATCCGGCGCTGTATATGCTGGTCGATGAGGGTCCCGAGCGTCAATTTGGGCGCGAACACGTGGTCAAGGCCGCCATGGCGCTCGATGAGTGGCGCCAAGCAGCGGACTGGGACCAGGTTCAGCTGACCGGTGACGGTCTCGTGCGCTATGGCAAGCTGCTGGGTGAGGACGAGACCGCCCGCTGCGTGGAGCGCGACCTGTGGTGGCCTTCGGGCGAGGGCTTGCTGCTCGCGCACGCTGCGGGTGACAGCGATCCGGCTCGCGTCCTGCCGATTTACACGCGCCTTTCTGATGCCGAGGAAAACGAGCGCAAGCGTCTTGGTCTTGCCGAGAGTGCGCAGAGCGAAATTACGGGCGTTGCCGATGAGCTCGCCGGTCGTCATCTGCAGTTCCGTCCCATGGGCGCGGCGGATGCCGAGGGCGCGAGCGCGCTAGAGGCTGCCTGCTTTGAAGGTGCCGGACACAAGGCGTGGACGCCGGGCATGTTCCTGTCCGAACTGGGCGAGGACGTCGCTGCGCCGCGTAGTTGGTGGGTGGCACACGACGACGGCAAGCTGCTGGGCCTTGCCGGCGGTATGGTCGTGGACGGTGATGTGCAGATTCTGGATGTCGCCGTCGACCCGGCACATCGCCGTGAGGGCATTGCCCGCAAGCTGCTGTCGCATGTGAGCTATGATGCCCAGATGCTCGGCTGCACCACGGCTTCGCTCGAGGTCGAGGACGGCAACGAGGGAGCGATCGCGCTTTATAACGCTCTGGGCTTTACCGAGGCAGGACGGCGCCGCGGCTACTATGGTGCCGGCAAGGATGCCATCGTCATGACGGCGCCGCTGCCCTTGGTGCTCCCGGTCGACAACGCTTCGCCCGAGCCGACGGCGGCTGAGCAGCGTGTATGGCCGCTGCCTGCGCCCGAGCGAACCGTTGAGGAGCGCGCTGAAATTGAGCGTCGTCGCCTAGTGCTCGCTATCGAGAGTTCCTGCGACGAGACGGCCGTGGCGATTATCGATGCGGATGGCAATATGCTGGCCAACCAGGTGTCGACACAGATTGATTTTCACGCCCGCTTTGGCGGCGTGGTGCCCGAGATCGCCTCGCGCAAGCACGTTGAGGTGATTGTGAGTGTCGTAGATGCGGCGCTCGAGGATGCCGCGGCATCGCTTGGCCTTGAGGGTGGGGCGATTGCGCCAAGTGAGCTTGCCGCCGTGGGCGTGACGCAAGGTCCGGGCCTGGTGGGTGCCCTGGTGGTGGGTGTCGCCTTTGCCAAGGGCTTTGCGTATGCTGCCGGCAAGCCGCTCGTGTGCGTCAATCATCTGGAGGGCCACTTGTTCGCCAACCTGTTGGCGCAGCCCGACCTCAAGCCTCCGTTTATCTTTACGCTTGTCTCGGGCGGGCACACCATGCTCGTGCACGTAAAGGCATGGGGCGACTACGAGGTGCTCGGAGAGACGCTCGACGATGCCGTGGGCGAGGCCTTCGACAAGGTAGCCAAGGCGTTGGGTCTGGGCTATCCCGGTGGCCCCATCATCTCCAAGCTGGCCGAGACAGGCAATCCCCGCGCGATCGATTTTCCCCGCGCGCTTAACAGCAGGGGAGACTATCGTTTCTCGCTTTCGGGCCTCAAGACGGCGGTGACGCTCTACATCGAGCAAGAGACCAAGGCCGGGCGCACGATTCACCTGCCCGATCTGGCGGCTTCGTTTGAGGCAGCTGTCTTTGACGTGCAGTACAAGAAGGCCAAAAACGCATTGCACGCTACCGGATGCAAGGAATACTGCATCGGTGGCGGCGTCTCGGCCAACCCGCATCTGCGCGAGATGATGATCAAGAAGCTTGGGCGTCAGGGGATTCGCGTAACGGTGCCGCCTCTCTCGGCATGCACCGACAACGCCGCCATGATCGCGGAGGTCGCTCGCCGTAAATTCGACCGAGGTGAAATCTCGCCGTTCGACGTCGACGCCGATCCAAACATGACGCTGTAGCCGTACGGGTGCGGTCCCCGACGCTGCCCGGGCGCCAGCGGCCGCATATGAACTTTATCGCGAGTTCCGCACGAACAGGAGGCCACTTAATGTGGCCTCCGTCGTGAGCAGG
>CABTAA010000081.1 GCA_902482615.1 uncultured Collinsella sp. | reverse complement strand
CGGCACCGCCGTCTACAACGTTGCCGGCTCGCGTGCCGCCGCTGTCGCCGACGCCCCGGCAAGCTTTAAGGTCGCCTTTATCGACGAGCTCTACCGCGCAACCGCCCAGGACATCGCCAACAACCAGCTCGACCTCGAGGAGGCATAGGCCATGTCCGAGCCCGCAACCAATGCCGGCATGAACACGCTCGTCGCTGTGGCCATCGCCCCATGCGGCACCGGCGATGAGCTATCCGCCGAGGTCGCCGAGGTCGTGCGCGTCATTCGCGAGAGCGGCCTTCCCAACCGCACCACCTCGATGTTCACCGAGATCGAGGGCGACTGGGACGAGGTCATGCAGGTCGTGCGCGACGCAACCTTTGTGTTGGCGAGCAAGGGCATCCGCACCGAAGTCGTGCTCAAAGCCGATATCCGGCCCGGATTTACCGACACCATGACCGGCAAGCTCGAGCGCATGGAAGCACAGATCAAGAAGCAGGAGGAAACACGATGAGCATCCGCGACAACCTTGATATCTCGGCCTATCTGGTACTCGGCCCCGAAAACACGCTCGGGCGCCCCGTGGGCGATGTGGTGGCCCAGGCGCTCGACGCCGGCTTTACCTGCATCCAGGTGCGCTCCAAGGTGGCAAGCGCCCGCGAGATCATTGCGCTGACCGGCGACACCGCGCAGGCAATCGCTCAGGCCGGCAAGACCGGTCAGGTCGCCTTGCTGATCGACGACCGTCTGGACTGTGTGCTTGCCGCACGCGAGCAGGGTATTGCCGTCGACGGCGTGCACGTGGGCCAAAGCGATATTCCCGTCGAGGTCTGTCGCAAGTTGCTGGGTCCCGACGCCATCGTGGGCCTTTCGGCCCGTTGCGAGGAGATGCTCGAGTACGTCAAGACCGCCGACATGAGCCTAGTCGACTACCTGGGCATCGGCCCACTCCACGAGACCGAGACCAAGCGCGACTGCGGACGCGCGGCCGACGGCTCTATCATCACCAAGAGCTTTGAGGACCTGGCCGCACTTCACGCGGCAAGCCCCGTGCCCATCGTGGTGGGCGGCGGCGTCAAGACGGCCGACCTGCCGCAGCTTAAGGCCACCGGCGTCGACGGCTTCTTTGTGGTGAGTGCCGTCTGCAGCGCCGATGACCCCTACGCCGCGGCCAAGGAGCTCGTAGACACCTGGCAGCAGGCATAGGCATAGGCCGAGCAACTGATTCGCAGCCTCATATCTTCAGCAATGGAAAGCGCATCCCAGTTTGGATCTCCATTCCGGGATGCGCTTTCCGCCGAGATGGCGGCAGCAGCCTCTACCCTGCCAGATATGCCTCCAGTGTCGGCAAAGTCGCCTCCGCATCGCGGCGACCAATCTGGTAGATGCGCTCAAGTTCATCGGGCTCGCGACACAGCGACGGCACCTTCACCGATTCGCTCGGCCGCACCACAAAGATTTCGCCGGCGGCCTCGCGACGTGCCAGGTCATCGAGCGTGGCATTGTAGACCTCATGCCGATGCTCGAGCGCTGCGACAAACTCCGGATAGTGACGGAACACGCGACGCAGCATGGGCATCACGCTGTTGGGCTGCTTTACAAAGCCCGCCGGCTGCGTGAGTACCACGATATTACGGTCATACCCCTGCGCAAACAGCCATGCGCTGGGAATAGAATCAGCCACGCCGCCATCCAGGTACTTACGGCCCTCAATGGCGACAGGGCGCGTCGCCACGGGAATCGCCGATGACGCCCGGATCCACTCGATATCGTGCTCATCGCCATAGGGCAGGTCGTGGTAGACGGCCTTGCCCGTCTCGATATCGGTACACACGCACGTAAACCGCATGGGGCAGGCGCGATATGTCTCCAAATCGATGGGATCGCGCTCGATGGGCACCTCGTGATAGGCAAAATCGGCATTGAACATATCGCCGGTCCGCAGCCAGCTTGCTACACCCGCATAGCGCTTATCGGCACAATAGGCCTTGTTATAGCGAATGGCGCGGCCGATCTGGCGCGATTTAAAGTTGTAGCCAAACGCCGCGCCCGCCGAGACACCCACCATATGGTCGCAAGTTAAGCCGTGCTCCATCCAAACGTCGAGCACGCCCGCCGTATACATACCGCGGTAGCCGCCTCCCTCGAGTGCCAGCCCCACCGTGCGCGTCGTATTTGACTGTGTCATGCGACCATCTCCGTCCCCACAAATTCAAACGGGACAAGTATACCCGTCAACATATATCGTCCCAGTCGCATTTTTATCGAACATCGCATCGTCGCGCTACCGCTTGTCGAACAATAGCCGCCCACAGCATGTGCACCCATATATAATTGTGCACTATTGTTTACACTACTCAGCTGTTATCAACAGCGAACATTAGCCGGCAAATTAACTCAACAACGCGGCAAGGCGGGGGCCTGGATACATGCAAAGCGCTGAGCAACGACGCGTGTACACAACGAGCTCGCCCGACGCAATCCGCCCCGACCTCAGAAAGCCACTTAGAACATGGAAACTGTCAGCAATTACACCGAAACGCTCGAAAAGACCGTCCGCGACCTTCTCGAGCGGCAGGAGGATCTGATCAGGACCGCCTTTACCGACCAGCTTACCGGGCTTGGCAACCGTGGCGGCTTTGCCCGTTCCCTCGAGGAGCTCTGGGAGCAGGACGCCCCCGTTACCATGGCGTTCATCGATATCGACAATCTCAAGCACTGCAACGACGTCTTTGGACATGACGAGGGCAACCGCTATATCTTGCAGGTAAGTCTCTATCTTAATCTGTATATGAAGGTGGGCGAAGCGGCGTTTCGCATAGGCGGCGACGAGTTTGCCATCCTATCTACGATTGCAACCGAGGACGACCTCGCCGAACGTCTGAAACACTGCCGAACGGTTCTGCTCAAAAACAACGATTCCGAGATGCCCCACTCGTTTAGCTACGGAGTGTCACATGCCGACCCCGCCCTGGGCGAAGCTTCCAATCGCATGACGCTCGATGCCGACCATCGCATGTACGACTACAAGCTACGTCATGCCATGCACCTCGATCGACGCAATATCACGCAAGTTCACGCCGACGACTTCGAAATAAGCGATCGAATTTTTGACGCCTTTTCGATGCTCAATGAGGGCCGATATTTCTTTATCGAGAACTTGGACAAACATCGCACCCTTTGGTCACAAGGTGCCTTGCGCGATCTTGGCCTTCCCTCGGAGCACATAGACAACTGTCGCGATTACTGGAAAACGCGCGTCCATCCCGACGACCTTGAGGCCTGCATCAACGACATCGACCAAGTCTACAACGGCACCAAGCACCGTCGCGTCATGCAGTATCGTGTGCGCAACGCCGTCGGCGACTACGTCCTTTGCCGTGCTCGCGGGTTTCGTATCGACGGCGACGGAAATGTCCCCTCGCTCTATGTCGGCGAGCTCGTCAACCACTCACTTGCCGAAACCGTCGACGCCGCCACCGGCCTCGGAACGCGGCGCATGCTGGCCAACGCCATCGACGCCTGCCGCCGCGATCGTTGCGAGACAGGGCTTATAGCGGTGCGCGTTCGTGGCACGACAAAGCTCAACGAGCTCTACGGGGCCGAGGCCGTCGACAACATGCTTGCCAAATACGCAGGCCGTATGCTGTCGATCACTCGCGGCAGGAGCCGGGTCTACCGTTCACGAAGCGTTCAGTTCGTCGTGCTCAGCAACGACCTAGACCACGAGGCATTCGAGCAACTGACCCGCCACCTTAAAGAGGCCGTTTTCGCTCCTGTTCGAATCGCAGGCGACACCATTACTCCCGTCTGCCTTGTCGTCCCGGCCTTTTACGAGCACTTAACCCATCAAGCGACCGCCGTTTTAGGCGAACTCAACCGTCGCCTTCGCACGGCCGGCGGGCTTGTTCCCAACGACAGCCTCCCCATACCCGAGGCTGAGCGCAAAAGCGCCATCGCCGAACGTATCGACTCGCTCACGGGTCTCTATCGACCCAGCGAGTTTATGCGGCGCGCCAACGCTTTTCTCGAGGCAAGACGCGACGGCGCCTGGTGCATCGCCACGGTCGACATGGGCCACATGCGCCTGTTTAACGAATGGTATGGACAGGCCGAAGGCGACCGCCTGCTTGCCGATGTGGGCACGGTCCTCAAGGACATCGAGAATGCAGACATGGGCGTCGCAGGGTACTGGGGCCAAGATGACTTTTGCGTACTCATCCCCTTTAAGCACATCACCGTCCATCAAATCTACAACCGCGTTCGCGAGGCAGTAGCCAGGTATGATGGCGGCGTAGGTTTTTGGCCGTCCATGGGCGTTTACCCCATCGATTCCAATGAGGAGATCACCATCGATGCGCAGGCAAAGGCCATGTTTACCAATCGGCGCGCAAAAAACGACTTTAAGGAGCGCATTGCCATTTTTTGCCCCGAGGAGTACAAGCGCGAAATCGTGTTCAACCGCACGCTGACCGAATTCCAGTACGCGCTGTCAAATGGTCGCATCACGTACTATCTTCAGCCCCAGGTCGATATGGAAACCGGCGAGATTATTGGCGCCGAAGCACTCACCCGCTGGATTAACAAGGACGGCTCTCTCATTTCGCCCGCAACGTTTATCCCCGCACTCGAGGAAAGCGGCTTTGTAGTGACGCTCGACAAATATGTTTGGCAGGGCGTCGCCATGTGGCTCCGCGAGCGCCTCAATCGAGGACTTCGCGTGGTTCCGATTTCCCTCAATGTGTCGCGCGTAGACATTCTTGCCTGCGATGTCGCCGAGCATATGGGGTCGCTCGCCGCCCAGTACAACCTGCCGCCCGAACTCATGCACATCGAGATCACCGAGACCGCCTATACCGGAGAGTCCGAGGCCGTGGATAAGCTGACCGCGGATCTGCACACCCGTGGCTTCTCGACCTACATGGACGATTTTGGCACCGGCCAGTCCACGCTCGCGATGCTCAAGAACGTCAACGTCGACGTCATCAAGCTCGACCGCACCTTTGTGCCCACCGACCGCGATCAAGGCCGCAGCACGCAAATCATTTCATCGATGCTCGAAATGGCGCAGTCGCTCCATCTGCCCGTCGTGGTCGAAGGCGTCGAGACAAATGAGCAGGCGAACATGCTACGACAAATGGGCGCCCGCTACGCTCAGGGCTTCCTCTACTACCGCCCCATGCAGGCGAAGGATTTTGAGGCATTGCTCGATGGCGGCAATAACAACTGATACGCTCGCGCGCAAAACGCCACCGTCGAAGGGGATATTTGTCTCCATTAGCTAACTTATATCCCCAATTCAAACCGAATTGGGGATATGATACAAACCGTTGTTCCGCCCAAGGAGGTTATCCATCATGAACGAGTCGTATCGCCTGGGCGAGCAATCGATTATTGCCTATCTTCAGCGACTTGCGAACGGCGTCTCAACCGCCGAACTCGATGTTGCCGCGCTGCCTGCTGGGCTACGCGCCGTTGGCGAGCAACTGCAAAAGACGCATGCCATCCTGCAACAAGAGCGCCAGCTGCTTGAGCGCAACGCCTATATCGATCCGCTCACCAACTTGGGCAACCGCAACGGATTCGACCGTCACGTCGAGCAACTCTGGCGCAAAGGCGACCCCTTCACCTGCGCCTATATTGACATCGACCATCTCAAGCATTGCAATGATAGGTTTGGCCACGCCGAAGGCAATCGCTATATTCTGGGCATCTGCCGCACGCTCTCCGAAACCATGGAGCACGATGAGATGCTGTTCCGTATCGGTGGAGACGAGTTTGTGCTCATCTCGCTCTCCGCAAACGAGATTGAACTCGAGCAGCGCTTGGAGCAGGTACGTACCAGGCTGATCGAGGCGAGCTCAGGTGGCAAGGCGCCCATGATCGGCAGCTTTAGCTTTGGCTGCTCGCGCGTCGATCCACTTGCTGGCGACACGCGTCGCCAGATGACAATGGATGCCGATCGCAAGATGTATCGCTATAAGCTTATGCATCGTGTGCAGCAACCGAAAGACGATGACGCGCCGCAACGTCCAATCGTCGATCAGCTTCCCTGCAACGACCGGGTGTTCCAAGCGATCTCCATGAGCTCCGAGACGCGCTATCCGTTTATCCTCAATCTCGATACGGGAGAATCGCAATGGTCGGTTAACGCCGTGCGCGATTTTGACCTGCCCTCCCAGCACCCTTTTAACTCACTCGACATGTGGCTCGCCCGCGTTCATCCCGAGGACCGCGACAACGTACGTGTCGAGCTCGACATGGTGATAAACGGCACGTGGCACTTCCACTACATGCAGTATCGCGTAATGGATGCCACCGGAGCGTACGTGCTTTGCGACTGCACGGGCTACCGCTTGGACGGCACCGATACCGAGCCCGGTATGTATGTGGGCATTATCATCAACCGAAGCTTGGCAGATACGACCGATTCCGTGACCGGCTTGGGCGATATTCACGCCCTGGTCAACGCCATTGGCGAAATGCGTCGCGTGGCGCGCAAGGCTGGTTTGATCGCCATCAAAATCGACGATATCGCTCAGGTCAATGCCCGCTTTGGCTTTGATGCGGGCGACCGCGTTTTGGCAGAATGTGCCGCCTGTCTGGTGGAATGCTCGCGCGGTAAGGGTCGTATGTTCCGCTCGACGGGGCCGATGTTCGTGGCTCTTTTCGACGACTTTGATCCCGAAGAAACCGATGCGATTGCAGAGGAAATCGAGCGGTTCCTGGGTTCGCCCGTGCTCTTTGGCCCATTTGAATATCAGCCACCCATTCGCGTGGCCACGCTCCATCTGGACGGCGTCGACCGTCAGCCCGTTTCCATTTTGAACGAGCTCAAAGCGTTGCTCGGAAAAGCCGTGCAGGTGCCAGGCACCAAACTGGATTAGCGCCGCGCCCACACCGCCTCCCCCATCGTGCGATAATCCTCTGCAGAAGTCACCGACAGCAGAGGGAGTTTGTGATGAAGGTTCTTTTGGTCAATGGCAGCCCCAAGGCAAACGGCAACACCGCCCGCGCACTCGCCGAGGTCGCCGAGCAACTCAATGCCGAAGGCATTGATACCGAGGTGTTTCAGCTGGGCACCAAGCCCATTCGCGACTGCATTGGCTGTGGTCAGTGCGGCAAGCTCGATTGCCGCTGCACCTTTGACGATGACGTGGTGAACGAGCAGAACGCTGCCGCCG
>CABTAA010000080.1 GCA_902482615.1 uncultured Collinsella sp. | reverse complement strand
GTCGCGGCTTTGTACTCGGTGGGGCTGCCGCGGGCGCTGCCACGGTGCTTGCCGGATGCTCGAAAAAAACGGGCACCAGCGATGATGCCGCCGGCGAGCCGCAGGTTATCAAGGATGATTCCAAAATCATCTCGATTGCGGATGAGTACGAGGCAGTCGACATCGATCTTGAGCCGGCGGCGTCATGGACGCTGCCTCTGGGTACGCTGCTGTACTACTGCGACGGCGATTACGCCGCGGCGATGATGGCGCCCGCATCGGCACTGCACGCCAACACACTCGGTGTGCTCAACCTGGGCGATGGCTCGCTTACCACATTAATCGAGGATCCTATCGAGGGCACGGGATATGCATTCTACGATGTCCGTGCCGGCGACGGCGTATTCGCGTGGGTTGAGATGAACTTTGCCAATTCATCGTGGAAGCTCTACGCTCAAAATCTGTCGGGCGCTTCGCTCTCTGGCGACGTGGTTGAGCTCGATCGAGGTGGCAAGGACTACGATCCGCCGCTGTTTACGGCGTTCGGGTCATCAGTCATCTGGTATAAAATGCCCTCGGCAGGTGGCAATAAAACGAGTAGCGATTCGTTTTGCTATCGTCGCTCGCTTGATGAATCCAAGGCCGAGATAATTTGGAAATCGACGGGTCGCTTTGCATCGGCCCCGCGCGCGAGCGACGGCATTTTGACCATCTCGCCGCGTGTCCGCAACGACGAGGGCGTCTACTACGGCATAACGGCAATCGATTTGACCGACGGCAACAACACCAAGCGTGCCCAGCTAGTCCTTCCCTCGTCAGTCTCGCCTTTCGAGGCCGTATATATGGGCGATACCTTCGTGTTTTCTATCGAGGCGGCCTATAGTGGCGTGGGCAGCCTGGGCAACATGGGCACGTATATCGGTAATGAGGGAGGGCCGTATCTCTTCCTGTCCCGTGAGCCGCTCGCATGTGCGGCTGGCAAGAAGAATAAATACCTTGTTAAGGTACAGGCGTCGCATTTCCTGATCGACACCTCTGCCAAGACCTATGGCTCGCTGCTGTCGCCCGACCGCGCTTTGGAGTATGGCGATTATCCAGCTACGGCGGGAAAATCGGACTCATTCCTTACGTACGCCACGGTGCGCAACAGCCAGGGTATACCAGAGACGGTCACTGCGCGCCTATTCTCTCTTTAAGCTTAGAGGGGTTAAAAAGGCGCCAACAGGGGAATAAACGCGTTGTAATTGTGAGTACCGCCTGCCGAGCTGCCGCGTCATAGCGGCATCCGGCGGGCTCAGGTGCGTTAAAATGGGCTTGTTCTTAGCTAATTGAGACAGGGGGGCCGTGTTATGGCTTCAGATGCAAAAAAGATTCTGCTGGTCGAGGATGAGAAGGCAATCCGTGACGCCGTCGCTGCCTATCTCGAGCGCGAAGGCTACTGGGTTGTGGGCGTCGGCGACGGCCAGTCCGCGATCGAGGAGTTCGAGAAGCATCAGTTCGACCTGGTCGTGCTCGACCTTATGCTCCCCAAGATCCCCGGCGAGCGCGTTTGCCGCACCATTCGCGATACCTCGGATGTCCCCATCATCATGCTGACGGCTAAGGGCGAGATCGAGGACCGTATTATCGGTCTTGAGCTCGGCGCCGACGACTATCTGATTAAGCCGTTCTCGCCGCGCGAGCTCGTCGCTCGCGTTCGCGCTCTGTTCCGCCGTGCCCATCAGGCCGACGAGCCCGCCGTCGAGGTACTCGACTTCGGCGATCTGGTCATCGATATCTCGGGCCACAAGATCTTGGTCGAGGGCAAGGAAGTCGATCTGACGGCTTCCGAGTTCAAGCTGCTCACCACGCTTGCCCGCCATCCCGGCCGTGTGTATAACCGCATGGAGCTGGTCGAGAAAGTGCTCGGGTATGACTTTGAGGGCTATGAGCGCACCATCGATAGCCACGTGAAGAATCTTCGCGCCAAGCTGGGCGATGATCCCAAGAAGCCCAAGTGGCTCTACACCGTCCATGGTGTCGGCTATCGCTTCGAGGCTCCGGCCAAGACCGATAAGTCGGACGAGAAATAGGGAAATCACATATGACACCTGCGCGCTTTGAAATCGGACAAAAGCACAAGCAGGAGAGCGAGGCGGGTTCCAAGGCTAGTTGGAACACGCCTCGTTCCGATTCACGGCCAACGATGAGCTATCCCTCGCGCATGGCACTTGCTTTTGCTCTGACATCGCTCATGACGGTATTGGTGCTGGTGGGCGTTGTCTCTGTTGTGTGGGGCACGGTCTTTTCGGATTACACACGCTCCAATATCGTCGAAATCGCAAATTCCGCTGCCGAGAAGTTGGCAACCTCATATGAGGAAAACGGCTCTTGGACCGCGGGAGAACTGCGCACGGTCGCAACGTCGAGTTTGGTTTCCGACGATCTGGGTATGCAGGTCGTCAATAAAAAGGGCGTGATCGTTTATGACGATTCCTGGCCCTCGGCAAGCGCCACCGCCGATGTACGCGAAAACCAGGCTACGACCGACGACACGAGCGGCAAGAGGGCATCGCATAGCCCGGTCTCGTCTGCTCCAACCGACTCCGATAGCGTTGCTAACGTCGAGATTGTAACGTCTTCCGGCGAGCATGTCGGACAGGTAAAGCTGTGGGCCATCGGCTCCGACGCTCTGCTCACCAAGGCGGACTCTGCGTTTAGGGAGAAGACCTTTAACGCCATGGCCCTCGCCGCGGTTGTTGCAATCTGCATTTCGGTCGTTATCGGATCGCTCGTGTCGCGCATGCTCACCAAGCCGATTCATCGCATCACCAGTACCGCAAAGCAAATCCGTGACGGCGACCTGTCGGCTCGCACGGGACTGCGCGGTGATGACGAGATCGATCAGCTGGGTGAGACCTTCGATGAGATGGCCACTTCGCTCGAGAAGGATATGAAACACGAGAAGCGCCTGACCTCAGACGTTGCACATGAGCTTCGCACGCCGCTTATGGCCATGCTCGCAACGGTCGAGGCCATGCAGGATGGCGTGTATCCCACCGACGATGAGCATTTGGAGACCGTTGCTTCCGAGACGCGTCGCCTGGCTCGTCTGGTGCAGCAGATGCTCGACCTGTCGCGCATGGAAAACAGCACGGCTCCGCTCAACCTTGAGCCGGTGGACATGGTTCCTTTTGTGCGTTCCATCGTCAATGCCCAGGAGCGCCTGTTTGTCGACCGCGATCTGCGCCTGCGTTTTGCGGACGAGACCCAGGGTCACGACGATGTCGTCGAAGCCGATCCCGACATGATCACGCAATGCGTCATCAACCTCATGAGCAACGCCATGCGCTACACCCCCGAGGGCGGTTGGGTCGTGGTGTCGGTGCTCAGTGACCGCAAGCACGTCAGTATTGCCGTTTCGGATACCGGTATCGGTATTGCCAAGGACGATCTGTCGCGCATCTTCGGGCGGTTTTGGCGCGCCGATGCCAGCCGCGCCCGCGAAGCTGGCGGCCTGGGCGTTGGCCTCGCCGTGGCCAAGCAGATCGTCGAGCGTCACCATGGCTACATATCCGTGGAGTCGGAGCTTGGAAAGGGTACGACTTTTACAATTCATCTGCCCCGCGAGCACACGGCAGACGCGGCATCTACTACAATGGAGCACTAGCTTTTCGCTATTCGGTGAAGGAGGGGCCGCGTCCCTGCCGCTCCGAGTTTGCGAAAACATGCGGGAAAGAACCCGCATTTCTGTCGTATTTAGGTAAGGAGTGACTCACGTGACAACGATGGAGCGTCGTCCGGATTCCCGTGGCAAGGTTCGTGATATTTACGATGCCGGTGAAAACCTGCTGATGGTCGCCACCGACCGCATTTCTGCGTTCGACTTCATTCTTCCCGACGAGATTCCGTTTAAGGGAGAGGTACTCAATCGCATCTCGGCATTCTGGTTCGATAAGTTTGCCGACATCGTCCCCAACCATCTCGTTTCCATCGACCCGGCGGATTTCCCCGAGGAGTTTGCTGAGTATCGTGACTACCTCGCTGGCCGCGCCATGCTGGTTAAGAAGGCCCAGACGATTCCTATCGAGTGCATCGTCCGCGGCTATCTGACCGGTTCGGGCAAGAAGACCTACGACGAGAACGGCACCGTCTGCGGCATCCAGCTGCCTGAGGGCCTGACCGAGGCTTCCAAGCTTCCTGAGCCGCTGTTCACGCCGTCCACGAAGGCCGAGATCGGTGACCACGACGAGAACATCTCGTTTGAGCGTTGCTGCGAGATCGTGGGCGAGGACATCGCCACGCAGATTCGTGACCTTTCCCTCAAGATCTACAAGGCCGCTGCCGAGTACGCGGCGACCCGTGGCATCATCATTGCCGACACCAAGTTCGAGTTTGGTGTTATTGATGGCAAGGTCACGCTGATCGACGAGTGCCTCACGCCCGACTCCAGCCGTTTCTGGCCTGCTGCCAGTTACGAGGAGGGCAAGATCCAGCCTAGCTACGACAAGCAATTCGTCCGCAATTGGCTCAAGGCCAACTGGGATATGACGGGGGAGACCCCGCACCTGCCCGCCGAGGTCATCGATGGCACGTCCGAGCGCTATCGCGAGGCCTTCCAGATCATCACGGGCTCCCAGTTCACAAGCATGAAGGAGAACGCATAAGTGAGTACCCGTAGCGCCACGAACAAGCGCACGCAATCCCACGAAGTTACCGGGGTTGCGCGCAAGTCTGCCGCATCTGCTAAGCCCGCCCGCCAAGCAGCGAGCTCCGTTCGCGTCGTGCCGGCTTCGTCTAAGGCACGCCGCAAAGAGCTCGAGAAGGGCGAGAGCCTCGAGGGCCTCTCTAAAGAGGAGAAGCGCGCCCGCAAGGCTAAGCAGCGCGCCAAGGAGGACCGCATCTATACGGTGTCGAATATCCTCCTCAAGCAGGACGAGGACTACACCAAGCGCCGTCGCATCTGGTGGATTGTGCTCGCCATTGGCATGGTGCTCGTCGTGGCAATTTGGGCCTCGCTGTACTTCGCTCCCGCTGGCATGGTGTCCAGCCCCGTCCAGATGGTCGGCATTGTTTTGTCCTACGTCATCATTTTGGGCGACTTTATCTATGACTTCGCTCGTATTCGTCCCTTGCGCAACATGTACCGCGCGCAGGCCGAGGGCATGTCCGAGAACAAGCTCAACGCTCTTATTGAGCGCGCGGCTGCCGAGGAGGACAAGAAGGACTCCAAGAAGAAGTAGCGTTTGCATACATACTTATCGCTAAGATATAAGGCGCGTCGTTTTTGCGGCGCGCCTTTTTACTGTTCTATAGATAGATGGAGTGGCACATGATTCGAGCTGCCCTGACGGTCGAAGAGGCTCTGGAGGGCATGAAGGCCCTGGAGCCCAAGATTAAAAACTACGCGCGCCTGGTCGTCCGCAAGGGCGTAAACGTCAAGCCCGGCCAGGAGGTCGTCGTTCAGTCTCCGGTCGAGTGCGCGCCGTTTGCGCGCGTGGTGGTCGCGGAGGCCTATGCTGCCGGCGCCGGCCACGTGACGGTCATTTGGGCCGATGATGCCGTGACGAGGCTCACGTACGAGCATGTCGAGAAAAGCTATTTTGAGCAGACGTCCGAGTGGAAGCGCATGCAGCTGGATTCCTTGGCCCAGGATGGTGCCTGCTTTGTCTTTATCGAGGGTGCGGATCCTGCGGCCCTCAAGGGCATCGATCCAGCCAAGCCGGCCGCGGCATCAAAGGCGAGGAATACGCAGTGCAAAGTTTTCCGCCGTGGACTGGATTACAACATCAATCCGTGGTGCATCGCCGGCGCTCCGGTCGTGGCTTGGGCGCACGAGGTGTTCCCGGGAGACGCCGATGAGGTTGCAATCTATAAGCTGTGGAATGCGATTCTGCACACCGCGCGCGCCGATGGCCAGGACCCAGAGAGCGACTGGGAACTCCATGACGCCGCATTCGAAAAGAACCTGCGTTTCCTGAACGACAATCGTTTCGACTACCTGCATTACACCGCGGCAAATGGAACCGATCTGACGATTGGCATGACGAAAGGTCACGAGTGGGCCGGCGGCAAGGGCAAGACGCCCGATGGGCACCCCTTCTTCCCCAACATTCCCACCGAGGAAGTCTTCACTTCGCCCGATCGCATGCGCGCCGACGGTATCGTGTACTCGGCCATGCCGCTCATCCATCACGGCAATAAGGTCGAAGATTTTTGGATTAAGTTCGAGGGCGGCCGCGTGGTGGACTACGACGCCCGCGTGGGCAAGGCAACGCTCGCAAGTATCATCGATACTGACGAGGGCGCTGCTCACCTGGGAGAGGTCGCGCTCATTTCCAAGAACACGCCGATCCGCGAAAGCGGCGTTCTGTTCTATGACACGCTCTATGACGAGAACGCTAGCTGCCATCTCGCGCTAGGAGTCGGTTTCCCCGAATGCATCGAGGGTGGGTATGACATGTCCAAGGAGGAGCTCCTGGAGCATGGCGTTAACGTCTCGAGCACGCACGTCGATTTTATGATCGGCACGGACGACATCGATATTACGGGCATTACGCCTGATGGACGTGAAGTTGTGATTTTCCAGAACGGCCAATGGAGTTGGGAATAGTCCCAGACCGTGGTACAATGCCACCCGCGGGCCGTTAGCTCAGCTGGCAGAGCAGGGGACTTTTAATCCCAAGGTCCAGGGTTCGAACCCCTGACGGCCCACCATAGAAAAGAAAGCGATCGACTTCGGTTGGTCGCCTTTTTGTTGTCAAGGCATGGGTTCGAACCCGTCGGGGCGCGGAGCTGAGTAAACGCGCGAGCGTTTGCCAGCGCAGCGCGCAAGGCGCGAAAGCGCCGCAGCGGCCGCCTGCGGAGCAGGCTGAACCCCTGACGGCCCACCCAAAGATTGTTGAGACGGTCAACTTCGGTTGGCCGTCTTTTTTGTTGCCGGTGCACGGGTTCGAACCCGTATCTAGCTATACATAAGAACGCTTGGCGAACAAAACCCGCCTTTTACCGATGGGAAACAAATAGCTGATGCCTTTGGAGTAAAGTAGCGGTCCAGAGATGACCGATGTCTCAATACTCATAAAACAGCTGGTCATCGCCAATATCAGAAGCCAATGCTTCATTTTTAACCTCAGTGATGCGACTGAGGGACCTATTCATTTGTGAACAAAATATGGAGTGCGCGATTCCCGCCCACGGCGCCCCTCCGGTCTGGCAATATATCTCCTTGCCGCGCGGCC
>CABTAA010000079.1 GCA_902482615.1 uncultured Collinsella sp. | reverse complement strand
GTTTGCCGAAGGGCGTGCGTCTTGCGAGACTGCCAAACAAGCCATAATCGCGTTGACCAAGCCCTGCTCGCGGGGAGTTGCGGGCGTAAGGGGTTGCGGCTGCATGGTGCGCTTGAGGCGCGCGTGATCTCCAGAGCGTCTGAGCTCTGTCTCAAAGGGCGCGTGTCCGCAATAAAGCTCGTAGAGGATGCTTCCCAGCGCATAGATGTCGACGGCGGGATTGTCACGCGCACCGGGGTCGGCCTTAAACCGCTCCAGCATTTCGGGTGCCGCGTATGCCGGCGTGGCACCGCGAAAAGCGTTGACGTCGACGGTAAAGGAAAAGTCCGGTTTAACGAGCTTGGCACTGCCCATATCGATCAGGCAGATGTCAAAATAGCCGCTCGACACCTGCTCCTCGAGCGGGATGCGATCGTGACGCAGCATGATGTTGCGCATGGAGAGGTCGCGGTGGACAAAGGGCGTGTCGAGCGATTGCGTGGACAAGATGATCTTGAGCACGCTCAGACCCAGCGCGGCGACGATATCACCGGGGCAGGTTTCAGTGCCATCGCTCAGGGCTAGCCGTGCATCAAGAAGCGAGACGCCGTCAACCCATTCCATAAGCAGCGCCGGGGTTCCGTCTGCCGTGTAGCCAAAACCGTAGACATCGGGAAAACCCCTTAGGTTGGATACGACGGAGAGCGTGCGGTACTCCTCTTCCAAAGTTTCTCGGTTGAGCTGTTCTTGCTCGGGCTGGGCATCGGGGCGCGGCATCTTAAGCGCGAGCTCAAAAGCGCGATCGCCGCTCTGGACGCGGCGGACATAGGCGTTGCCGCCAAAGCCGCCCTTTTGCGGCGGAACGAGAAGCGTGCAGAAGCGACGCCGTGCCGCAGCCTGCTCGCGCTCGGTGAGCAGTGCTGGCGTATGAAACTTGACGAGTCGAACTTCTTCGTAGGAACCGGTCATGGCGCGCTTTCATCCTTTCTTCCATTAGCAGGATATGCGCTAGCCGCCGCCTTCTGTTGCGCAACATCGACAAATCTGCCGCTCGCCAATGTTGCGCAACAGAATCGCGCAGAGCGGCGGTAGAAATGAGGCAGTAAAAACGCTTGATGACCGGGATGGCCCCGTTATCCATGAAGAAGGGAACGTGATAATGAGCGGCTCGGTGGGAGATATTTTTGTAGTCGCTGCCGGAATAGCCACTTCACCGCTGGCAGTGCCATTGGCCCCCGCTGCAATTGTTGCCGGGGCAGCGGCGTTGCGCATAGAGGCGGAGAAGGCCGAGGCAGAAAATGCCGTTAAGGACTATAGGCATGGGCTATTGGACATCAAGTCGCAGATGCTCCTTGAGTTTCCCGATATGGATGAGTCGACACGCGCCGCGTTGGATAGCGTGATTGACGAATATTCGAGGAGAAACGTGACAGGACCGCTTGTGGGCGAAGAGGTCGTCATGGGTCGGGGTACGGTGACGCGGATTCGAACTGAGGCGGCATTGGCACAGCTTGCGGCGATGCTTCACACTTTGATCCCGACGCTAACCTTCGATGCCCATGCCCAGCGCAGGGTCGAGATGAGCCAGAGCCGCATCGATGCCGCACAGACGTCCGAAAAGCTCAGGGCCCAAGGATTGCTAAAGGCAATCGATTACGACATTGCTCGCGACGGTTCCATCGATCTTGAGAAAGCGCTCCTACATATCGCGGATACCGCCGCAAACTCCTCGACGGGTTCCTTTGAGGACGCAGCTCGCGCGTTTGAGGAGTGGACGGCGCGCATCATCCCGCTTATGCAGGATGAGGTGCTCGACATAGCACTGCGAAATCGCCTGGGTGCAAAATTCGAGACCGCCCGCGCCTCGTTTAACGCGCTTGGTCCAGATTCGAGCGAGGAGCAACGCCTTGCCGCCATGAAGATTCTCAAGGACTTCGAGCATGTGATGAAGAGTGCCCAGCATGAGTCGAACGAGCTTCATGAGCAGTATGAAGCATACCGACTGCGCGTTGACCTTCTTAATGAACGCTACCATCGTCCGACGGTGCTCAGACGGCCTCATGAGATTGAGGATTTGTACGCTGCCGTGGATGCCGCAGACGCTGCGCTTGCCTCGGCGGCTAAAGACGAATACATCGAGCGCTGTGTTAATGAGGTTATGGCCGAACACGGGGCTGACGTTGTCCGTTATGCGGTTATGGATGGGTCTGGCAAGCCATGGCGCCTTATCTTCGACACGAACAAGCGCAAGGCGGTTGCCGTCCTTAAAGGGTCGCACGAACAGCAGCTTGTGATGCGAGTTGTCGAGGCCGATCCATCCGAGTTTTCGGAAGATCCGGTTAATCCCACCGTCATCAAAGATATGAAGGCCCAAGATCAAGCGACGGTCGACAAAGTCGTTCAGGACCAAGTTGAGTTCTGCGATTTTTACCTGCAGTTTAAGGAAGACCTTAAAGAACGCGGCGTTGTTGTCGCATCCGACGCCCCCGGCCATTTTGTTCGACCCGCTGATCCTCAGACCGCCGTCGAGATTCACCCGCACGATTACGTGCCGCCCACACCTTCCGCAGATGCGGAACGTCGTCTGCGTAATCGCCGTCAAGCAAGTCAACTCAAGCAGAGGGAAATGAGGTAAACCATGACATGGGAATGCCCTATCTGTGGTCTTATGAACGATGATGCCCGCGATATGTGCGAGGACTGTGGGACGCCGCGTCCCGCTGGTGCGGCCCCCGCGCCTTCGGCCCCTGCGCCCG
Source organism: uncultured Collinsella sp. (assembly GCA_902482615.1). Lineage (GTDB taxonomy): Bacteria > Actinomycetota > Coriobacteriia > Coriobacteriales > Coriobacteriaceae > Collinsella. The sequence continues at coordinate 4,567 of CABTAA010000079.1, read as the reverse complement.
CGGTCTCGGCACCCGAGGCACCAGTCGCCTCAGCGTCCGGCTTTGCCGCCGCGGTCGCTGAGCGTCCGGCTCCCGCCGTCTACCCTGCAACATCATCGATGGACAGTGCTTCGCGGCCTCAGCGTCCCGCACCCCAGCAGGCACATCAGGCTGCTCCTGCTCCCACGCCGCAGCCTACCCCCATGCCCGTTCCGCAACCTGCTCCGGTTCCTGCGCCGCAGCCGACGCCTGCGCCGATGCCACGGCCGACGCCTGCGCCAATGCCGCAGCCCGCGCCGCAACCCATGGCGAATGCTGCAGCTACTCCCGCGGCTCCCGCGCTTACGCTTGCCGATCCAGTAATGGGTGAGCAGCTTCGTCTCACGGACGCTGCCGTGCTTGGACGCAACGCGTTTCCTTCTATGGCTTCGAACTTTGCCATGTCCCGGCAGCATGCCAGCGTTCGTTTTGAGCGGGGCACATGGATGGTTGCCGATGAGGGGTCCAATAACGGAACGGCTCTTATGCGTGGCGGCCAGATCCTCAACTTGGTTCCCGGCGTGGCCCAGCCGATTCATACCGGCGATACGCTACTCATTCCGGCTGCGTCTGGCGAATTTGCCCAATTGCGTCTGACGGTTACTGTGGAGGAACCGCCTGCGGCGCAACCCGTGCAGACCCAGGCTTGGTCTGCGCCTCAGCCCGCGTCTGCTGCGGCACCGGTTGTTTCTGCTGCTGGTGAGTCTGCGGGTGTCGAGGGCTGGTTTGTCGAGTGCCCCGAGTGCGGTCGTTTGCATCTCGTTGCTGATGAGCGTGCAAAGGTTGGGGATGGCTGTGAGGAATGCGGTTGCTCGCTTGCACGTATCTCGGCCGTGTACCGTACACTCGATCCGGGCGAGGATTACGCCGATGTTCGTTAGCCATGTGCTTGCCCCCGTCGTCTCGCTGGGTCCGGGAGAACGTATTGTTGTCTGGACCGCTGGTTGTTCAAAGCGTTGTGCCGGATGTATTTCGCCCCAATGGCGCAACCAGCTGCCCGAGCAGGATGTCGATGTTGATGAGCTTGCGCAGATGTTGCTCGATACCGCGCGCGAGCACGGCGTACATCGGCTGACGGTTTCGGGTGGAGATCCGCTCGAGCAGGCATCAGAGCTCGTGAAGCTACTGGCAACGATCCGCTGCGCTTACGATGACATTCTCGTTTACACCGGATTTACGCTCGAAGAGTTGCCGCAGGTGATCGGTGCGGATACGTGGGAGACGCTTAAGTCTCTTATCGATGTGCTGATTGACGGTCCGTACGTAGACGAGCTCAACGTGCCCGATTGTGCGCTGCGCGGCTCGACTAACCAGCGCGTAATCTACCTGAGCGACCGCCCACACGATGATTACGACCAGTATCTTCAACAGCCTCGTCAGCTTCAAAACTATGTCCAGGACAGCACGGTTATCACCGTTGGTATTGCCGACCGTTACCACCATGAATTTTCTGCCAAGGAGGTATAACACATGGCAACTGATTTCGAGCGCCAATCCTGGCAGCGCGAGATGCTCAACTTTAAAGGGGTGAAGAGCCTCTTTATTCTTGAGGGCAACGTCAACGACAAGTATCCCGATGTGGTTGACGGCAGCCTTCAGTTCTCGGAGCTTGCCGAGGTCGTACGCGGCCTTTTTGAAGACGCCAATGGCTCAGTTGAGTACAACGTGGCATATTTCGATCCCATCCAGCTGTTCTCGAGCAGCATGGGCAACGTCGATTGCAAACGCCTGGTGTCGCTGGCCCATGACGAGGCTTCTAAGAGCGATGATCGCATGATGGAGGCGAACGCCTGCATCGCCGATGGCCGCCAAGCATATGCCACCGAGCAGTCGAGCCTGCCATCATACGGCGAGGTTATCCGCTCAATGTTGCGTCTTAAATACAACGACAACCCCGATGGCGGCACCGAGGCCAAGCCGCTTTGCGTGATCGTCAACATGGCATCGCGTCTGCTTGCCTCCTCGACCGGTCTTATGCCCGACGAGACGCAGTTCTTCCTTAACCTGTACCTTGGTGCCAGCAAGGCGCGCCTCATTAACCGTACGGCCGTTAACACGCTCATTCTGGTAACGGATAACGTGCGCAACCTGCCTGTGTGGTTTATCGAGGAGAATCCCTTCCTGCGCACCATCACGCTGCCGCATCCCGATCGTGACATGCGCGAGGCCTACATCCAAAGCAAGTTTGGCTTTGGTGAGGCGCTGTCCGATTCCGATGACCGTGCAGTGCGTCGCTTTATCGATACCACCGACGGCATGAGCGTTAAGGAGCTCGAGGGGCTGCAGCGTATGTACCAGCGCGACATGCAAAACCCCGAGGCTTCCATCGAGGCCATCCTTCCCAAGCTCGTCGACGTCTACAAGTACGGCTTTCGCGAGAACAAATGGCAGCAGATGTTCGAGAAGCTCGAAGAGGATCCCGAGGAAAAGATCAAACGCCGCGTAAAGGGCCAGGACGAGGCCGTCGAGAAGGCCGTCACCGTGCTCAAGCGCTCCGTTATGGGCCTTTCGGGCGCCACCCATTCATCTGGCTCTAAGCCCAAGGGCGTCCTGTTTTTGAGCGGTCCCACCGGTACCGGTAAGACCGAGATCGTTAAGGCCATTACGGAGCTTCTCTTTGGCGACGAGCGCAGCATGCTGCGTTTTGATATGTCCGAGTACGGTGCCGAGAACTCCGATCAAAAGCTCTTTGGCGCTCCTCCGGGATACGTGGGCTATGCCGAGGGCGGCCAGCTTACCAATGCGGTCAAGGCTAATCCGTTCTCGGTGGTTCTTTTCGACGAGATCGAGAAGGCCGCGCCGAGCATCATGGACAAGTTCCTGCAGATTCTCGAAGATGGACGCCTGACCGATGGCCAGGGCAATACCGTGTACTTCTCTGAGACGGTCATCTTCTTTACGAGCAACATCGGCTTTTCCAAGATTGAGATCGATGCGCAGGGCAACGAAGTTCGTAATACCATCGCGCCCAACACGCCCTATGACGAGATTTGCGAGCGCGTGCGCACCGAGATGGATCGCGAGTTTAAGCCCGAGTTCTTGGGCCGTATCGGCGACAACGTGGTCATCTTCAACTTTATCGACGATGCCGTGGCGCTTCAGATCCTCAATTCCAAGATCGATGCCGTTAACCGCAACGTGCATAAGGCACAGCCCGATATTACGGTTGAGGCGACCGATGCCGCCCGCGAGCTGCTGCACTCCATTGCCATGACGGACGCCGTCAAAGCCAAGGGCGGCCGCGGCATTGGCAACTTGGTGGAGAGCGGTTACCTTAACGGGCTTTCCGATTTTCTGTTTGAACACCGCGCCGAGTGGCGCGGTCGCCCCGGTATGGTGGCACGCGCCGTGCCGCAGGGCGAGGGCGATGATGCGCATATCGCATTTGAGCTCGTGCCCGGATCGATGGGAGGCGATTGGCGATGACGAAGTTTATCGCTGCAGCAAAAACCCAAGCGGGAACCAATCACCCCGTCAACGAGGACCGTTTGCTTCTTGACGGTAACGTCCTTTGCTATGGCCTGGTAGGCGATTGCGAGCGCGAGATGGGCTGCATGGCAGTCTTTGACGGCGTGAGCGAAGGCGGGCACGGAGCGGCCGCCTCGACGCTCGCTGCTCAGGCGTTTGCACAGGCCGTGCGCGTCTTTGATACCGATGCCGTCAACGCGTTGCAGGAGCGCCTACGCATGGCGGGCGAGCGAGCCGAGAACGATGTTGAGACGTATGCGGCTCGCTATGGACTGTCTGTTGCTGCATCTACGGTTGCTGGCCTTGTGGTTGCTCCTGACGGGCACGGTGCTGTTTTTAATGCCGGCGATTCTCGCGTGTACCGACTGCGTGGCGGTGTGCTTGCCGTGCTTAGCTGTGACCACACGCCTGAGCGGCGCGTGGGCGGCGTTGGCACTGAATACAGGGATGATGCCGTTTCGCATTGTATTGAGCTCGCGATCGGACTCAATCAGGGCGGTCGCAATCTTGAGGTCAAGACGACCGTGATGCTTCCGGGCGATCGCTATCTGATTTGTTCCGATGGTATCGATGGGCAAATTGCGCAGGAGCGTTTGCAGCAGATGCTTGCGAGCGATTCGACATGTGCACAGTTGTGCGAAGAGCTATATGCCGAGGCTCGGGTGAACGGCTCGACGGACGATGCAACGCTGATTGTAATTGAGGTAGGGGAGTAGCCATGTCTGATGAGACGATTACGGTACACCGAGACGGTAGCAATGGCAATGATGAGACCGTAACGGTGCGCCGCGGGAATGCGCCCGTAGGGGGAGAGACGGTTACCGTGAACCGTGGCGACCAGGCTTCTGCGCCTGGAGAGACCGTGACGGTACGTCGAGCCGACGCTCCGGCATCTGGTGAAACGGTCACTGTCCGCCGCGACGACGCGCCATCGACAAACGAAACCGTAACGGTGCATCGCCCGATGACTGAATCGAATGGTGAGACAGTAACGGTTGCGAGGCCGTCTGTTGGTGCTTCCGACGACGGCAAGACCGTTACTGTTTCACGCCCTGGTACTTTTGCGGCAGGCGAAACTGTC
>CABTAA010000078.1 GCA_902482615.1 uncultured Collinsella sp. | reverse complement strand
GGGGCCGTGGACGCCGACGAACCAGAAGAGGCTCATGGCGCCGTAAATCACAGCGAGGCCGATATAGCCATCGGCAGCGGTGAACAGGGGCTGGAACACCTGGATGACACCCTGGGCAAAGCAGAAGCCAAAAGCAGCGCGGAAGACGATGTCAAAAACCCAAAAGACGGTGATGCAGACGGAGAAGGGGATGATGTCCTTGAAGGTCTGCGAGATGTTGGGCGGAACCTGCTCGGGCATCTTGACGGTGATGTTGCGCTTAATGAAGAACTTGTAGATGATGCCAGTCACAAACGCAGCGATGAAAGCGGTCAGCAGGCCCTTGGAACCAAGGTAGGTGGTGTTGAAGCCGCTGGCGGCGTCCGTGGCGATGGTGTCGCTCGAAAGGAGCAAGAAGCCGATGATGGCCGCGCACATGCACGAGATGAAGTTGATCTGGTTGTTCTTGGGCAGATCGCGGTTCTGAGCGTCGGCGAAGTGCTTGGCCGTGGTGGCGGCGCAGGCGATGGCCAGGATGCCCATGGAGTAGTTGTAGCACTTCCACAGGGCGTTGTTGATGTCATCAGGCCAGTAGAAACCCCAGATGTTGGGGACCGAGGCTACCAGGCAGAAGATGGACGAGAAGATGATGATGGGGATGACGGAGATAAAGCCGTCGCGGATCGCCTTGAGGTACTTGTTGCGGGCGATCGCGTTGAAAAGGGCTGGCCCTTTTCGATGGTGGCGATGAGTTGCTCCATGCAATGCTCCTAAGAGTCGGTGGGTTAGCAACGATGGTAGCTTTTGGCGTTCGGTTGCCAAAATGTTGACGTTGCCATTTTGCGACACAAAAAAAGACGCGAACCGGTGGTTCCTGTGCCTGCGAACCGTCGATTCCTTATGCGTAAACGTTTGAGCCGCCCGGTGGCTCTGTGTTTGCACAATGGCAACGTTAACATTTGGTCGACAAAAGCCGTTCGGGGAAGCAAAAATGTCGGTGAACGGTAGGTTTTGGGTGGTGAGCGTATGGTGGGGGAGGCGTTGGATATACTTGAAGGCGTTAAAAATGACTGCGCAGGGTGCCACCAATGGCATCGTTGACATAGAAAGATCGACCTATGGCCGCTGTTAAAAAATCGGTATCCGTCAAAGACGTAGCGCGCCTCGCGGGCGTCTCGGAGCAGACGGTCTCGCGCACCGTGCACGATTCGCCCAGCGTGCGCCCCGAGACCAAGGAACGCGTGCGTGCCGCCATGCGCGAGCTGGGGTATCGCCCCAATTTTGCCGGTCGATCGCTGCGCCGCGGCAAGTTTAAGACCGTCGGCGTTGCCATGTTCAACATTACCGGTACCGGCAACCTCGACCGTATGGAGGGCTTTACCGCCGCCGCCGATAAGCACGGCTATGCCATCACCCTCACTAAAGTAGACGGGCATCCGTATACCCTCGAGAGCGCATCGTCGCGCATGAGCGCGCTGCCGGTAGACGGCATGGTCGTGATCATGAACCGCATGCCGGCGGACTTTGGCACCTTCGAGCCGCTGCCCGGCATACAGACGGTGCTCGTTACCATGCTGGAGCACCCGCTCTGTTCAACGGTCGATAACGACCAGTTCGATTGCTCGCGCCAGGTGGTCGAGTACTTGCTGGGGCGGGGGCACAAAACCGTGCACTTTATCTCGTGCCCCGAGCGCTCGCTTTCGGGCATGCGGCGCGAGGAAGGCTGGCGCGAGACATTGCGTGCGCATGGCATTGAGCCACCGCGACTTATCCGTGGCGATTGGACGGCGCAGAGCGGATATGCCGCAGGTCAGGCCCTGGCGGATGATCCGACCTGTACTGCCATCTATGCCTCTAACGACGCCATGGCCTACGGCTGCATTCGCGGACTCGAGTCGCGCGGAAAGCGCGTGCCCGAGGACGTGAGCGTGGCGGGTGTTGACGACAGCCTGGGCGATATCGTGCCCGACCGTCGCCTGACCACGGTGCGCTTTGACAACAAGCGCGTCGGCATGTGGGCGGTCGACAAGATTGCCGGCGCCGAGGGCGTTGAACCCGGTGTGGAGCACATGCTGTTTCCGGGCGTGCTCGTCGAGGGCGATACGGTGCGCGATTGGCGCTAGGGCGCGGGTCTGTTTGGGTTGCCGCTAATTGTGTTCGATATTGTTTAAATTGGTTTAAAAACCGTTCACGGGCAAAAATTGACCGTTCATAGCTTGAAATTACGTTTTGCGCTGTTCTTTTTTGTTTGAATGTTAATGTTTCTGCCATACAGAACGCAGCGCGTATGCCCGGACGCGATGCTCTCCATTGGTTCATATGTGAAAGGAACGCAATATGGCAACCAAAGAAGAAATCTCGATGGTTGGATTCGAGATTGTCGCATACGCAGGTGACGCCCAGACCGATCTGCTTGCAGCGCTCGATGCTGCTCGCGAGGGTGATTTTGAGAAGGCCGAACAGCTGCACAAGGATGCCAGCGATGCACTTATCGGCGCCCACGACACGCAGACCAAGCTGCTTTCGCAGGAGGCCGGCGGTGGCGAGATGGAGATGACCTTCATCATGGCCCATGCTCAGGACACTCTCATGACCACCATGATCCTGGAGAAGCAGGCCCGCTTTACCATCGATGCCTACAAGCGCATTGCCGAGCTCGAGGCCAAGCTCGCCTAACGAGCCCTCACAACCAAGTCCCCTTCCAAAAGCTCTGCCGCTACCCGCGGCAGGGCTTTTTCTGTTCTCCTCCCCGCAACTCATCCCGAGATAGTCATTGGGGACGTTCTTAAACGACTAGTCGTTGGGGACAGTCTTGGGGCTTCTGTTCGTCTTCCCGTTCGGTTTTTCGCAGGGTGGGTATACTTCCATCCGCAATACAGGCCGGAATGAGGAGGTATCCAAATGCCGGACAATGGATCGATTCAAAAAAGAGACGCGCACGAGATGGCTCATGGGCGTCCTGTCCAGATAACCGAGCACACGACGGTAACCGAGCTGCAGCCCAGCCTGTCCGATGTCGTGTGCGCAAACAAAAAGCTGCAGATCGGTATCATCGTTGCGCTCGTGGTGCTGGCGTTGCTGTCGGGCTTTGTAGCTCGTCCGCATTTCGCCGATACCAAAACTTGGGACTCCACCATCGAGGTTATCGACCAAAAGAAAGGCAACGTTTTGGCGCTCACGGCTTCATGCGTTGCTCTATCTGCGGGCATTACCGCGCTGCCTGGTGATACGGGAACGCCGGTTGCCGAGCAGCTCGCACAGCTTTCAGGCAACCTTGGTATCGTGCTTGCCGTGCTATACCTAGAGAAATATTTGCTCACGATTTTGTGGTCGGTTGGCCTGGGCATCTTAATCCCGTCTGCGTTGGTGCTCTTTGCGGTGTCGCTCGGCATTCACGGGCGCTGGAGCACGAGCACTGTCCTGCGCCGTGTGGCGACACGCGTACTGGTGGTTGCCGTGATCGGCATGGCGCTCGTGCCCGCGAGCGTATGGGTGTCGCAGAAGGTCGATGAAACGTATCGCGTAAGTATTGAGCAAGCTGAGCAAAAGGCTGCGGACGCTGCGGATGCGGCCGGCACCACGGACAAGTCAGCCGAGACCAGCTCAAAATCGAACAAGAAAAAATCCGAGACCACGGAGTCCAAAAACGTGCTCGAGCAGTTGACTGATGGGGCATCGAGCCTTGTTACGTCGGTGACCAGCGGCGCCAAGCAGATGACCGATGAGATCGTGCGGCAGGTGACCGATCTGATTGAAGGCGTCATCGTGATGATCGTGACTTCGTGCGTTATCCCGCTGCTGGTGCTCGTGGCGTTCCTGTGGCTGGGCCACGTGCTGCTGGGGATCGATATTTCCGGCCCGGCGAACTATTTGACGGGTCGTTTCTTGAGCACTCCTTCCAAGCACGCCAAAAAGGGTGGGCAGTCTGAGTAGGCGGCAAAGCGATCTTTGGAAAACCAACCGTAAGAAGGGCGGCCGAGATGCGTTCTCGGCCGCCCTTTTTGTTTGTTGAATACGTGACAAGCCGGGCATTCCCTGAATCCAAACGGTCAGCAATCATCCGTAAACGGTATTTGTTCAAAAAAGAACAAAGATAAACAAATAGTTGTTGCAGTTACTGTTCGAATGTGTTCAAATAAACATGAACAGTGAAGAACCGCACATTCAGATGCCCGGACCTGAACGCGATTCAACACTTCCAAACAGAAACTACGCACCTGCGTATCTCTCAAGGAGGATGTCATGAGGGTTGTAATCGCTTCCGATGCCGACGGTATGTCGATGAAGGAGTCCATCAAGGAGATGCTCATCGCCGACGGTCACGAGGTCGTCGACTATTCCGAGACCCCTGCCGCGGACTTTGTCGATTCCGCGACCGCCGTTGCCAAGGACCTGCTGGAGCACAAGGATTCCCAGGGCTTCGCATTCGATAAGTACGGCGTCGGCTCCTATATGGCCGCCGTCAAGATTAAGGGCATGGTCGTCGCCAACATTTCTGACGAGCGTTCCGCCTACATGACCCGCGAGCACAACGGCTCGCGCATGGTCACCATGGGCCCGGGCGTTGTGGGCACCGAGGTCGCCAAGAAGATCGCCCGCGAGTTCCTGCGCGCCCAGTACGCCGGCGGCCGTCACCAGATTCGTGTCGACATGCTCAACAAGATGGCCTAACGAGAGCCACCGAGAACTCGAACTTCTACCTCAACTTGTGAATTCAGACGAAAGGACGTTCTGATGAAGAAGACCATCGCAATCGGTTGCGACCATATCGTTACGGACGAGAAGATCTATCTGGCCGACCGCCTGGAGCAGGCTGGCTACAAGGTGCTCGACTGCGGTACCTACAGCCACACCCGTACGCACTATCCCATCTACGGTAAGGCCGTGGGCGAGGCTGTTGCCAGCGGCAAGGCCGACTTTGGCGTGGCCCTGTGCGGCACCGGCATCGGCATCACCAACGCCGTCAACAAGGTTCCCGGCGCCCGCTGCGCCCTGGTTCGCGACATGACCTCTGCCCTGTATGCCCGTCGCGAGCTCAACGCCAACATCGTGGGCTTTGGCGGCAAGATTACCGGCGAGTTCCTGATGGCCGATATCATGCTTGCCTTCCTGGAGGAGCCCTACGAGAAGACCCCCGAGCACGATGCCCTGATCGCCAAGATCGATGCCTGCAACAAGGCCGACGCCGAGGCTCAGGCTGACCCGCACTTCTTTGACGAGTTCCTCGAGAAGTGGGACCGCGGCGAATACCATGATTAGCGGGTATCCGGCGTAATTAACTAGTCCGTTGACGGCTCGCGTTTCTGTGAGGGGGCGCGGGCCGGTTTTCTATCAGCCCTATTGACTTGGCGGGCTGTCGTAAGAAAGGGAAGGCTCCTATGGAGTTTGTTCTTGATAACGGTTCTGTTCGCGTGGCACTGAGCACGGCTGGCGGATCGTTCACTTCGATTAAAGCCAACGGCCGTGAGTACCTGTGGCAGGGCGATCCGGCGGTCTGGTCGGGCCAGGCACCCATTTGCTTCCCGATCTGCGGCGGCCTTCGTGATGGTCACGCAATGACCATGGGCGGTCGCGAGGTTAAGCTTGCCCGCCACGGCTTTGCCCGCAAGCAGGAGTGGAAGCTCGAGGAGCAAGGCGACAACATGGTTGCGCTGAGCCTAAGCTCTGCCGACCATGCCGAGTTGCTCGAGCAGTACCCGTATCCGTTTGAGATCGTTGCTCGTTACACGATCGATTCGGAAAAGGTGGCCGTGTCGTACGAGGTGACCAATGAGGGCACCGAGGACATGCCGTTCTTTGTGGGCGGTCATCCTGGCTTTAAGTGCCCGCTTGACGAGGGCGAGTCCTATGACAACTACGAGCTCCGTTTTGAGCAGCGCGAGGCCGCCGAGCTCTGTACTGCCGTTCCCTCGACGGGCCTGATTGATGTTGAGCATCGCAGCAAGAACCCGATGGTTGGCCATGACCTGCCGCTGACCCACGAACTCTTTGACTTCGCAGAGACCATCTTTGACGTGCTCGAGAGCCGCGTGGTTACGCTTACCAAGAAGACCGAGGACAAGGGCGTGCGCCTGACGTTCCCCGATATGCCGTACCTGATTGTGTGGAGCAAGCCCGAGGGTGACTTTGTGGCCGTGGAACCGTGGGGCGGCCTGTCCACCTGTTCCGACGAGGACGATATTCTGGAGCACAAGCGTGGCTGCCTGGTGGCCAAGCCGGGGGAGACCGTTACCCGCGGCTTTGAGATCGAGATCCTTTAACGAGCTATCGTATGTTTGGGGCCGCGCGTGTCGTGCCCCGGAAACAGGAGTTCAATATGATTCTGACCGTTACCATGAACCCGTCGATTGATACGCGCTATCAGCTCGACAAGTTGATCATCGACGATGTTAACCGTGTGACGCCCGAAAAGACCGCTGGCGGTAAGGGCCTCAACGTGAGCCGCGTGTTGCTGCAGCTGGGCGACGACGTGCTCGCGACCGGTCTGCTCGGCGGCCACATGGGTGCCTATATGGCTGAGCTTATGGATGCTGACGGCGTCAAGAACGACTTTGTGCCCATTGCCGGCGAGACGCGCATCTGCCTGAATATTCTGCACGAGGGTAATCAGACCGAGCTGCTGGAGAGCGGCCCGCAGATCGCCCCGGCCGAGCTCGAGGCCTTTACGGCCAAGTTCGCCGAGCTTGCAGCGAAGGCGGACGTTGTGACGCTTTCGGGCTCGCTGCCGCGTGGCGTCGATGCCGGCTACTATGCCGAGCTCGTCAAGATCGCCGAGGAGGCGGGCGCCAAGGTGCTGCTCGACACCTCGGGTGCATCGCTGGAGGCCGCGCTGGAGTCCGACGCTAAGCCTGAGCTCGTAAAGCCCAACCTGACCGAGATTAACGGCCTGCTGGGTACGTCCTTTACGACCGATGATGTCGATGCCCTGCGCGAGGCGCTTGCCGCCGACGGCCGCTTTGCCGGTATTCCCTGGGTTGTCGTTTCGATGGGCGCTGCCGGTTCGGTGGGCTTCCATGAGGGTCGCGCGTTCCGCGCCAAGACGCCTGCGATTGCGGCTGTGAACGCGACGGGTTCCGGTGACTCGACCATCGCCGGCTTTGCACATGCGATTGCTGCTGGCGCCGACGACGTCACGGTGCTCAAGACCGCCAATACCTGCGGCAAGCTTAACGCCATGGATCCCAAGACCGGCCACCTGGTCATGGACCGCTGGGACGAGATCTACAACAGTGTTGAAGTAACGGAGCTTTAGAGTTACGGCGTCGAGTTACGGCGTTTTACCAAACGCCGTAACCTGCCGACGCTGCGCGGGCCGCATTTGGATAATATGACGTTC
>CABTAA010000077.1 GCA_902482615.1 uncultured Collinsella sp. | reverse complement strand
CCCGGCGGGTGCTGTTTATCCGCGACGGCAAGATCTTCACCGAGCTGCGCCGCGGCGACACCGACCGCCGAGAGTTCTTCGACCGCATTATGGAGGTCGTTGCCATGATGGGCGGTGAGGGCTCCGATGCTCTGTAAACTCGCTTGGGGCAACGTCCGCCGCGCCGGCCGCGACTACCTCGTCTACCTTTTGACGCTCACCCTGGGCGTCACGGTCTTCTATGCCTTTAACACCATCTCGATGCAGGTCGACATCGCCGGCATCGATGAAGAGGGCTTGGCGCAGGTTATGGGCAGCATGCTCGGCAACCTGACGTACTTTTTGGCCGGTGTCATGGCCTTTTTGATGGTGTATGCCAATAACTTCATCATGAAACGCCGCAAGAAGGAGTTTGGCCTGTACCAGGTGCTCGGCATGGGGCGCGGGCGCGTCGCCACGATCATGGCGCTCGAGACCGTGATCGTCTCGGTCGTGGCCTTTGTCGCCGGCATTGTGTTGGGTATGGGACTCTCCCAGCTCATGACGTTCTTTACGGCCTCGCTCTTTAAGACACAGATCGCCAATTTCCACTTCTTTTTCTCGGTGCATGCGTTCAATCTGACCCTTGCCTGCATGCTCGTAATGTTTGTGCTCACGCTACTGCTGAACCTTCGCGCCGTGCGTCGTACCAAACTCATCGAGCTTATGGGTGCCGAGCGTCGCAACGAGAGCATCAAGACACGCAACCCCTGGATCGCGATTGCCATCTTTGCCGTGGGCGTGGTGCTTGTGGGCGTGGCCTATTACCGTCTGCTACGTGATGGGTTCCCGCTAACCGCGACGGACAACAAGCTGCAAGAGGCCATGAACCAGTTTGGTATTACGACCGCTATGGTTACCGTGGGCACCTTTGCCCTGTTCTGGGGACTCTCGGGCATGCTCATTAAGCTGCTGCAGAGCCTGCGCGGCGTGTATTGGCGCGGCCTCAACATGTTTACCGTGCGCCAGCTTGCGGCCAAGGTCAACACGGTGTGCTTTTCGATGGGCGTCATCGCGATGCTCCTGTTTTTGGCCATCACCTCGGTGACGTGCGGTATGTCGATTGCCAATGTGATGAACGAGAATCTGGAGCGCTATAATCCGGCCGACATGTCGCAGACGTATGTCTATTACACGCCCGAAACGCTCGACTACTACAAAGAGTATGTCAATCCGTCTGAAGCCGATCGCATGGTGCTGGCCGATAGTACGGTCGATTTGTACCCCGCATGGCACGGTAAGGGCAAGTCGGCGGGCAACAACGACGAGACCGGCAAGAAGGTCAATATCGCCGATGTTGCCGGTGAGCATGTGCAGATCGATTCGTATCTGAGTTACCCAGTTGGCGGCTCGAATCCTTCGGTGACCCCAAGTGAGATGTGCAAGATCATGGGCGAAAAGCTTCCCAAGGCGTTCGGGGGTAGCAATGCCGATGCGATGGGTCTGCATGTGACGCCGGCGAGTCAGTACAACAAACTGCGTCAGATGATGGGCAAGGAGCCGGTGCACATCGGTCACGACCAGTATTTGCTCACGTGTGATATGGGCGGCGAGCTGGTCGACCTGTACACCAAGTATATGGCTGGCGGCCATACGCTCAAGCCCGCAACCGATAAGTCGGACGAAGATACGGCGGCCATCGCCAACTCGGCGATGGGCAGTAATGGGGGTACCGTCGTCGTTGCCGACGAGCTGTTGTCCCAACTTAATCTGCAGCCGTATTCCAGTAGCCTGCTCGTTAACTACAAACAGGGGATGGATACAACCGAGGCAGACGAGAGCATTAAATACACTGTGCTCGACAATCTGCTCGTTGACGGCAAGGAGTCGGGGTCGTGGGGAACCTTCATCACACGCTCCGAGATGTACACGCAAGCAGCGCAAATGAACGGTCTTATTAGCTACCTAGCCATCTACATCGGCTTTGTATTGGTCGTTGCATGCGCGGCGATTCTGTCGATCCAGCAACTCTCCAACGTGGCCGACGGCAGCCGCAGCTATCGTGTGCTGGCACAGATCGGCTGTGAGGACCGCCAGATTCGTCATTCGGTGATGGCGCAGCAAGCGGTATTCTTCCTGTTCCCGCTGGCAGTGGGCCTGGCGCACTCCTTTGTGGCACTTAAGGTGATCATCGAGCTGGTGAGCATATTCGGAAATATGAGCATCGGTGGCACCGTGGGCTTCACCTGTGCAATCTTCCTGGCAGCCTATGGCGGATACTTCCTGGTGACCTACCTCATGAGCACCGGAATGGTGCGAGCTGCCTTAGCCACCCGTTACAGCGAGTAACTCGTTCAGCTCGGAATTATCGCAGGTTGAGCATAAGTCAGCGAAAACGCCCCTAAGCGAGCAAGGTGACGTGAAAGAGGAGGGAAGCGTACTTCGGTACGCGACCGACGATTGAACGTCAGGTTGCCGCTTAGGGGCGTTTGCAGCGTCGAGCCGTTACGCGGTTTGGTAAACCGCGTAACTTCATCCTTTCCAAAAGTGGAGGATGAGCGTGGTACGGTTTTGCTGCTCGGTTTTGACCAGGATGTTGTGGATGTGGGTCTTGACGGTGCCCACAGCAAGGAATAGCTCGTCAGCAATCTCTTGGTTCGACTTGCCCAACACAACCAGACGCAAAACCTCGGCCTCGCGGTTGGGGAGCCTATAGGCATTGCGATAGAAGGGCATCTGCTCTTCTATGTGCCGATCAAGATCGCTGACGTTCTTTTCCTCGGGCGCCTCCTGCATGCGGATTGAAAGCACGTGGTAGGCGTAGATGATCAGCAGAATCGCAAAGTAGCACGCAAAGACGTTCTCGCTAAAGTTGCGCTCGGATAGATAAAGCTGCAGCCAAGAGGGTGCCAGACTCATGGGGATGACAAGGATGTTGTAGAAATCCTCGGCAACGATGCAACCGACCAGAATAGCGCCGATAATCAGATGTTTTCGCTGGTTGTTAACGCGTGCCTTTAGCTCAACCTCTGCACTCTTATGAGCCGTCCAAAAGATATACAGTCCCACAAAGATAAGGAATACCTGACGCATCGTGTAGTAGATCCACTGACGCATGGGGCTGGAGGGGATTGCGACGATAATCAGCGACTCGCACAGCAAAAACGTTAGGACAGGGATGGCGAACAACTTCTTAGAATGCTTGTCGAGCAAGTCCATGGCAATCAGCCAAATAAAAGCTTGTGAAGCGGTCGCCACAAGGGTCCGCAACACAGGCATGGTAATTGAGTAATAGTCGCTGGCCGGAAAACTCTCGTTTTGCAACGTGTATTCAAAAAAGAAGATCTCGGTCATCTCGATGGCGTAGCAAATAAAAACGCCACTGCCATAGATAAAGAAGCGTCGACGGGACGAGGCATAGGCGGCAAGCGAAAGCACTGCCGTCACAATACAGATTACGAGTATCGCTTGGGTATAGAAGAACATGAGCGTGTCCATCTGTCACCGTCCTGTCTCATTTGATCTCTTATGGAGCCCGCTATATCCCCCGGTATACATGTCTCAGCCGGTCGTTCCGTTGCGGATTAGACACCGAGATACAGCATAGCCGTATACCGTTCGCGGTTCCAGACAGTAAACCCCTGCAAGCCCGCTACCTGCGAGTTTATACTGGATTATAGAGGGTGTAACTCCGTGAACGGTCTTTAATCCCGAATAAACTAGGTAAAAAGTGCATACGGGTGAATGATGGTCTTGTCAACACGAGGTGTGATGTACGAGCGCCTCACAGTAATAAAAGTCGGCAAGACCGGCGGAAAGGAAATCGATATGGCACTGCCTAAGGATTTCATCGACACCAACGACTTCACCAAAGAGCAGATCCTGGCTATCGAGGATCTTGGCCTGGCAATGAAGAAGGCCATCAAGGTTGACGGTTATTATCCGCACCTGCTCCGCAACAAAAGCCTTGGCATGATCTTCCAGCAGGTCTCCACCCGCACTCGTCTTTCCTTCGAGACCGCTATGACCGACCTCGGCGGCCATGCTCAGTTCTATGGCCCTGGCACCATCCAGCTCGGCGGTCACGAGTCCCTGGGCGACACCGCTCGCGTTATGGGCTCGCTGCTCGACATCATGATGGCTCGCGTTGACCGTCACAAGGACGTCGTCGGCCTCGCCGAGGGCTCTGCTGTGCCCGTCATCAACGGCATGTCCGAGTTCAACCATCCCACGCAGGAGATGGGCGACCTCATGACCATGCTCGAGAACCTCCCCGAGGGCAAGAAGATCGAGGACTGCACCCTGGCCTTCATCGGCGACGCCACCCAGGTCTGCGTCTCCCTCATGTTCATCGCCTCCAAGGTCGGCATGAAGTTTGTCCAGTTTGGACCTAAGGGCCACCAGATCCCCGACGGCGGCCTGCACGTTGGCACCGTCGAGGAGCGCGCCGAGTTCGGCAAGCAGATGATGGCCATCGCCGAGGAGAACTGCAAGGTCTCCGGCGGCTCGGTTGTCATCTCCGACGACATCGAGTGCATCAAGGGCGCCGACTTCATCTACACCGACGTGTGGTATGGCCTGTACGACGAGGAGGTCTCGGGCGAGAACTACATGGACGTGTTCTATCCCAAGTATCAGGTCACCATGGACATGATGAACTTCGCCGGCCCCAACTCCAAGTTCATGCACTGCCTGCCGGCCACCCGCAACGAGGAAGTCGTCGACGAGGTCATGGACGATCCCGAGCGCTCCCTGTGCTGGGTCGAGGCCGAGAACCGCAAGCACTCCATCCGTGCTCTCCTTGCCGCCCTGGGCAAGCGCACCCCGCTCAACGACGAGGGTGTCGAGTACTCCGCCAAGGCTGAGCTCCACGCCGCTCTCGAGGCTCTCGAGCAGCTCTAAGCCCCAAGGCTTCTAAAAGCACGTTTGCGGGCGGCGGATGCTCGTCTCCTGTCGCCCGCTCACCGAGGCCCAAGCAATTGCCTTAATACCTTAGGGCCTCGGATCTGTCCAAGACTGAGCGAAGGAGCTCATCATGAGTGACGGAAAGAAAAAGCTTTCCTTCCTGACGGTCATTTCGACCATCATCTGCGTCGTCTTCGTTTGCGAGGCCGCCGCTCCTGCTGCCGCCATCGGCAACCAGCAGTTCTTCTGGTGGATCTTCCTGATCCTGACCTTCCTGCTCCCTTACGGCATGGTCGTCGCCGAGCTCGGCACCACCTATGACGGCGAGGGCGGCATTTACGACTGGGTGCGCGATGGCCTGGGCGACAAGTGGGGCGCCCGCATCTCGTACTACTACTGGGTCAACTACCCCCTGTGGATCGCCTCGCTGGCAACCATGTTCCCCGACATCCTGGGCATGGTCTTCGGCGTCGAGTTCAACCTGATCGCCAAGATGGTTATCGAGCTTGCCTTCGTGTGGATCGTCTACCTCATGGGCCGCTCCAAGGCCGCCGACTCCGAGTGGGTCCTCAACGGTGGCGCCATCATCAAGGTCGCCGTTGCCGTTATCGTCGGCGCTCTGGGCATCTGGTATGCCATGGAGAACGGTTTTGCGAACGACATGTCCGCCGCCACCTTCCTGCCCGAGCTCACCAACACCAACGCTCTCGGCTACCTGTCCATCATCATCTTCAACTTCATGGGCTTCGAGGTCATCTGCACCATGACCGACGACATGGCCGATCCCGCTCGCGATATTCCCAAGGCTATCATTGTCGGTGGCGTGGCTATTGCCGTCATCTACCTGTTCGCTGGCTTCGGCATCGGCGCCGCTGTGCCGGCCGACTCCATCGACCCCGACTACGGCATGATCGTCGCGGTCCAGACCATGGTGGGCGACTCCATGCTCTTCAAGGTCATCTGCATCGCCTTCCTGATCACCCTGTTCGCCAACATGGCCGCCTGGTCCTTCGGCGTCAACTCCGTCGCCCGCTACGCCGCCGAGCACGGCAACATGCCCAAGGTCTTCGCCTCGATGATCTCCGAGGACGACATGCCCAACGGCGCCAACCTGGTCAACGCCGTCGTCGCCTCCCTGGTGCTGTGCCTGCAGCTGGTGCCCATCGACGCCATCTCCAACGGCGTCTTCTGGATGCTCTTCGGCACCTCCGTCGTCTTCCTGCTGCTCACCTACATCCCGATGTTCCCGGCGTTCCTCAACCTTCGCAAGAACGACCCCGACCGCGAGCGCATCTTCACGTTCCCGTTCAAGGGCGCGATGATGAAGGTCATGCTGGCCATCCCCTGCATCGAGCTGATCCTGGCCATCGTCGCGACGCTGGTGCCGTTCTCCGCCGCCGAAATCGGCGACAAGGTCCCGATGATCGTCATCTTCATCGTGCTCGTGCTCATCGGCGAGGTCGTCCGCGTCGTCAGCGCTAGGGGCCGCAAGGAAGAGTACAAGGGCCTGACCCCCGAGCTGGCTGCCCAGCGTCTCGCCGAGGAGGCCGCCGAGGCCGAGGAGAACTAGGGCACCCGGATTCGGGGCCCCGACCCTCCTCGTCACTCAACCATTCCCCGGGGTGGGTGCGAGCGATAGCTCCGGTAACCACCGCCCACCCCAACCTCTCTTCCGTATCCTTCGTGCGTTTTGTCTCCGCGCACTTGGCTACGTCGTCGCTCGCCGGTGCGACTCCGTGAAAACCGGCGCCGGGCGCCCCGACCTTTGCCGGGGAACGGGCGCCTGCCATCTCTTGGTTTTAGGCTGCGGGCAACCCGCCCGCGGCAAACGATCGTTCGATTTGGAGGATATCTTATGCGTACGATCACCGAGTCCGAGTCCACCCCCAGGGCCGACGGCTTCTTCATGCCCGCCGAGTTCGCCCCGCAGGACCGCGTGTGGATGGGCTGGCCCCACCGCACCGACACCTGGGCCCACGGCGCCAAGCCCGCCCAGAGGCAGTATGCCGCCATCGCCCGCGCCATCTCCGAGTTCACCCCGGTCTACATGTGCGCCAACCAGGTCGACTACGCCAACTGCAAGGCCGTCTTCGAGAACGACGAGAACGTCACCGTCATCGAGATGACCAAGACGCTCGCTGCCAACGAGGGCGGCGCCGGTCGCGCGGTGCTCATCACGCGCATGCTCTCCAAGGGCGTCCATGTGCTGACCGAGGCCAAGGTGACCGAGATTACCGAGGACACCATCAGCTACGAGAAGGACGGCGAGGTCCACACCATCGCCGGTGCCGATACGCTGGTGCTTGCCATGGGCTATCGTCCCAATACCAAGCTGGCCGACGACTTGGCTGCAGCCGGTGTTGCCACCCACGTGCTGGGCGATGCCAACAAGTGCGGCAACATCCGCGACGCCATCGGCGATGGCTACAAGGTTGCCTGCGAGCTCTAGTCAACCCCTTTGCACCAATCGATTGCAAAAAACGGCGGCTGCCCTGTGTGTTG
>CABTAA010000076.1 GCA_902482615.1 uncultured Collinsella sp. | reverse complement strand
CAACCGGCACGATACCGGCCTCCTCATCCTCGCTCGGCGGCGCGATGACCAGCGCAATCTCGCCCTTTACCTCGCCGCGAGCACGCAGCTCCTCAGCAAGCTGGGCAGCGGGCCCGCGCAAGACTTCCTCGTGCAGCTTGGTGAGCTCGCGGCAGACGGCAACCTCACGCTGGGGAAAAACCTCTGCCACGGCCTCGAGCGTCGCCACGATGCGATGTGGAGACTCGTAGAAGATGAGTGCGCCGGGAACCACGGCAAGGCGCTGCAAACGACGCACGCGGTCGCCGTGCTTTCGGCCCAAAAAGCCCTCAAAGAAAAAATGCTCACAGGGAATGCCGGACGAAACGAGCGCCGTGACGCAAGCAGAGGGCCCGGGAATAACTTCTACGGGCACATCGGCCTCACGTGCCGCCTCGACCAGCGTCTGGCCGGGATCGGACACGCTCGGCATGCCGGCGTCCGAGGCAAAGGCGAGGGTCTCCCCCGCCAGCAGACGGTCGACCAGGCCGGCGGCGCGGCTGGCGATCACATTCTCGTCGCAACGGACAAGCGGCTTGGAAATGCCCAGGTGCATCAGCAGCTTTGACGTCACACGCGTGTCTTCGCAGCAGATGGCATCGGCGGCGGCAAACGCCTCGCCAACGCGCGGGGACAGGTCGCCCAGGTTGCCGATGGGCGTGCCGACCACATAGAGTTTGCCCGTATGGGCGCTGTTTTGCGTCATATCAACCTATTCAATCATGCCGCGCTCGAGCGTACCGAGCGCCGCGCGGGCGTCCCATGCTGCAATGCACTTCTCGGTCTTCCACGTTTGGAAGAACCAACCGGCAGCCGGCGCAAACGAAGCCAGCTGATTGGCGATAAACACGCGCTCGTAGGCATTGCGGCCCTCGGGCGTAACCGACGAGTTGGCAAAGATCGCCGCGCCCGACCATTCGCCCACCAGCACGGGGAACCCAGTCGAAATCGCTTCTTTGAGCTCGCGCTTGTTGCGCGAAATCGCCGTCGTCAGCCCGCGGGGGCTCGTGATATCGAGCGCATACTCGTCACGGTAATGGTACAGGTGAAGGTCCATGTAGACGTTCTTGTACTTGGCGCCGCGCATAAAATGCTTCCACTCGCTGGGATGTCCCGAAGACGAAAAGACGACGATCTTATCCTCGGGCATATACGAACGGACGAGCTCGTAGGCATCGCGATAGAAATTGCGCAGGTAGTGGGCCGGAATGCCATCCGTCATGGCAAAGAGACTCTTGCGGACACTCATCTGCGGCGTATCCAGCAGCTCAATGCCCAGCAGGCTCTCGGCCTCGCCGTAACGCTCGGCCAAGCGCTCGAGCACGTCGAGTGCGACATGGCGGCCGTTAGTGGACGAATGCCACTCGGCAACAGCCTCCGGCGTGGCGGGCGAATCGTTGGAATCGCCCTGGCCACCGGGCACAGTTGCCAGGTCAAGCAGCACGCGGATGTCGTACTTGGCAGCCCACTCAATTGCACGGTCGATGTAGTCGACAACCGAGATGTAGGACGCATCGGACTCCTGCGAGCCAAAGGCATACCAGGGCACCGGCAGACGCACGGCGTTGAGGCCGATCTGCGCCATGCGACGGAAATCGTCCTCGCTCACAAACGTCTCGTAATGACGGCGCATGCGCTCGTTATAGGCGGCGGTGCCCATGGCCTCCTGCAGCTCGGCCGCGTTGGATGCACCGGTCGCCGCGTATAGCGACGGGGTCACCCAAGGCTCGGGAATAAACCAGCCAGAGAGATTAACGCCGAGTATCCTCTCCATCACTGCCCCCTTCGGATCGTGCAGGCCGAGCCTGCATCGTATTGCATAGGAAAAGTATCGTTTTGAGTATACCCGCGCGTGCGGACAGACGACCGAACGGTCTGTAAAGTGGCGCAAAAGCGGGAGGAATATCTGGGGCGGGCACACTGAGATGCGCACGCACGTCGGAAGTAAGCGCCGGAAAGCGCATCCCGTTTTATCAATCAATAATGGGGTGCATTTTCCGCGGAACCCCACATAAAAGAAAAGGACCCCTTTGCAGAGGTCCTAGTCAATTCAAGGTGGCGGGGAAGGGAATCGAACCCCTGACACGAGGATTTTCAGTCCTCTGCTCTACCAACTGAGCTACCCAGCCATTTGAGGTGTGCCTTGTTTCAAGGCTTGATTAGTATAACCAAGGACGCGTTCCGGTCAACCGAGAATTTTAAAAAAGTTTTTGAGCACAGCCTCGGTTCTATAAATCGGCACGTCAGAGGCATCAGCCGGCAGCAAGAAGTTTTTCACTCAGAGCCGCACGGGCAAACTCACTTGGCGTCATCCCCTCGGCAGCCGCCCGTCGACGAATGGCCTCCTTCATTCCCAGAGGAATCTTGACCGACAGCGTTGCCGTCCCCTCACCTGAGAGCGGGGGCCGTCCATGCACGATCCCACCAACGGTGTGTTCGCCATCCGGAAACTCTCCGCGCTCGTACGACTCGCACCACGCGTCAATCATTTCATCCGTTACAACCTGACCATTAGCGGCCGTATACGTCTTGCCCATCATCGACCCCTTTGCCGAGCCTGTTCAATCTCCTGCCAAAATTTCTTCTGGACTGGAGACAAGGCATGAATGATAAGCCACCCACGGACAAGCTCCACCGCGACAAGCTCCACGCTTCGTCCGTCTGAGAGCCATCCAATTGCAAGCCATCTCGGCGGCTCGTCCTTCGACTCGCGACGAATGCACTCAGTAACCGCAAGCCAAGCGCTAAGCACCTGCTTTTCCGTCAGGTGCTTTTTAGCGTTGGGATGGATCTCAACATCCATGCATCTTCTTCTCCATCTTACCCAATTTCGTATGACAAAAGTCCACTGTCGCCAATTCTTAAGCCGGCACGCGTTGGAGAGCAGGAGTCGAAACAATGATTGAAGGACGCTCTAGTACGGCCCAGGCGCCGAGGCAAGAGCACGTGTGCCAAGGACGGACGTTTTCGTAGCGCGCGAGGATATTGCCGTCGCGATCGATGAAGGCGATGTCGATGGGATAGGCCATAAAACACGTATGGACCGAAGAGCAGCGTGGAAACGCCATGACGAGCGGCAGGCCGTTGGCGGCAACCGGACGCCGTCCCAGCATGCCGCGCAGGCGCACGACAAACGACTCCGCCACCACAAACTCGGCCGGCGTCCAACCCAGCCTGTTGAGTACCCGCGCGTAAGCGATGTAGGACGAGACCGCGGTCACATGACCACCCCCGGACGCCATGGATCGACCGTCACCGCGCGCTCGTGCGACAACGTTGTCGGCGCCCCCAGCGAAACGCCAGCGATGCTGAGAGAAGTCGGCCACGGCTCATAGTGCATGGTGCAGGTGTAGGTCCTAAACGTACCGGATAGGGAGAGCAGGCCACCATCTGATGCCTTCGCGCCTTGCTCGCTCGACACTTCGATCTGCAAGTCATAGCCTTCCATGGCATTCAGAATTTGAGTCTGGACCGTCACCGAGGCATCGGCAGAGTTCTCGTCACCCTCCCCGCCCGGTGCCACAGCGTGCGCCAACACGATGTCGGGCACCACGCGGTCGAAGCGCGCGACAGCGCTGGCAAAGACCATGACGTTGTACACGATGAGTGCCAGCACCAGCAAAACGGGCGTAACCACTGCCATCTCAACCGTCGCTTGGGCGCGCTCCTCGCGCAGACGCATGCGGATACTCATTACGACCCACCGCCCAGAGCGCCAACCAGCGTGGCGACATCGACGGTGAGCGGGATGGAGCCGCCGCCGGGCAGAGGAATCTCCGCAAGTGTGAACACCGTGCCGCTAATGGTGCGTTCGACTTGATATTCCAACGCCTCGCAAAGCGCCTTGGGATCGTTCACGCCCAACGGAATACTTCGCAGTTTGTCTTGCGCTTGAGAGAGACCCGCAATGTCAGACCCCGGACTCTTAATGACATTGGCGGAATCGGTCAGCACCGGCTTTCGCAGGCGCAAGTCGCACGGTTCCAAACCCAGCGCCGCCACGGACGCCGAAACGGTATCGCCGAGCCACGATGCGATGGAGCCCAACGCGCCGCTGCCCCCTCCTAGGCCTTTAATCATCTCGTCCATAAGTTCGTCGGCCGAACCTTGGATATCACCGTATCCTACGAGCAGCCGTCCCCAAACATCCATGACGCCGTCGAGCACGCCGGCAACGCCGCCCGAGCGTTCCTTCAATGTCGAGAAAAATCGCGAAAGCACGTTGTTTTGCGCCGTCGCCTCATCGGGCGCCAACACCGCGGCAGAGATAGCACCGCGATCGCCAAGCCTGACTGCCGTGTTAAACGAGGAGTTGAGCTCATCGGGGCTCGAGATGGCACCCGAAACCACAAAGGCGACCACGCCGTTGCGACCGGGCGGAGCGATACGCGGGCGCTCGCCCGAAAGCGCTTTAATGGCCTGGTCAAACGCATTGCCCGCACGGTCGGCCTCATCCTCGGTCTGGCGCTCAAGTTCGAGTTCTTTGTTGCGGCATTTAACGTAGTCTTCCAGGGCGTCTTTGAACTTGTCAAAGTGGTATTCGAAGCCCCTTTCGACAGAAGTCGTTGCAATCGCAACGTACCCTAAAGACGACACACCGAAATGGCATTCGCTACACGTTTCGTGACCGTCAAAATCTGCGACGGATGCCAGCCCACCCGGCTTTCCTTTTTTGTAATTTGGACAGTCAGTCCCATAATGCAAATAGGTAACTTTATCTACTTCACTCGTGGGCCAACGTGCATCGGTATAGAGTTCAGTCGTCCGCGCCTCATCTGGATTTCGCGGAAGGAAAGGGATGCGGGCGGAAACTTTGCCGTCCTTTTCAGTTATATATGCCCGCTCGACTTCTTCACTCGCATAAGCGAAGAACACCTTTCGTGCAGCAGAATCTGCCTGTTTTTCCGGACCCTCGCCAAGCGGTTTCTCATTTGCCAGGCGCTGGCGATAGTAGGCCTTCGCGCGATCGAGCGCCACTTGCGGCTCCCACGTAACGCTCGAAGCGTAATGTGGATTTTGAGCACCAGAGAGATCCGCTAGGCTTTTCGCACGCTCCCACATGCAAGAACAGCTGCTGACCGAGCCCTTGTCCGACCCACCACAATCCGCCAGCCAAGCGCGCTCTTTAGCCTTCGCCGTGTCCTCAGAAGCCTTCCGCAGCTCCTCGGCCGCACGCTCTAAATCATCTGATGTGTCTTTAATGGTATCGGTCGAGATCTCTGACCCTTTGAGCGCAGCGAAGTCCGACTCGGATGTCCTGGGCACAGCAAGCGCCGTACCGGTATAGGTCACACTATCGGTATCCTGCGCCGACACCGCCTGCATGGCACGCGCGGCAATCAGATACGGCAGAGCCGTCTCGATTTTCTGTAAGCCTTCCGATGCGCTTTTGGCAAACTTGTTGCGCGTTTTAATGATCTCAATCCCGGTGTCGACCATATTGCCGGCAACTGGTTCGGCACCCGGGATGAGGATGGCGACCAGGCCCGTCCCGATCGTGGCAAACCCCGCTAGCCCCAGACTCAAGATGCTCGCATCAACCACCGTGGCAGCCGTGTGATAGGACGACACCACATTGGCACCTGCCAGCGCGCCGCTATCGGCCGCCACCTGGGTATCCCCGGCACGCGACATGCTCCATATCGCCGCGGTCGACGAAAACAACAACGTGAGCACCACTAGGATGACCACGGCAGAAGAAAGCGTAGTATAGGCGCCGTCTTCGATAAACAGGTCGATACCGGCTCGACCCATAAAGCCGCCTCGCTTGCGATGGCAGCTCGGACGGCGCGTCAAAACGCGTCTAGACCAGAAACGCTTAATCCCATGCAGCAATCCACGAATCATAATCTCCCTCCAGCCATTCGGGACGCGATTGATACGAGACATCGACCTTGAGCTCAACGTAGCCGCCCTCGCCTGCACCACTCATAGCCTGCGCAAACGCACCGATCACAGGCAACGGCCTGACCTCGCCGGAAACGGACACGGACGAAACGCCACCCGCACCGGCCCGGCCAAGCTCGATATCCCACGACAACGGCCCGCCGGCATGAAAGATCGAAACGTTGGGCACTGCGGCAAGCCGGCGGCGGGTGAACTCCTTAAGATCGTCGTCCTCCACCGTCGTCGTGGTCATGAGCCGCGCGGTCTCGGCGGCGGCAGACTCCATGACCGCGCGCGTATAGAGCAGGCACACTGGTTGCAGTGCGAGAAGGATGAGCGTCAGAAACGTCGGCAGCAAAAAAGCGGCCTCGACCGTAGACTGCGCCCGGTCCTCGCGCGCGATATCAATACAACGCGATGTCCTTAGCGCCCGCAGCGGCGTCGATAACCGACGTCGAGGCAACGCCATGGGATGCCGCCCGCTCAGCCAGCGCCGCCAAGCGCCCATCGGTGCCAGCACGCCAAAGCCCCGCGATCGCCAGCACGATCGATAACAGCGCCACTGTAACGATGGCGTATTCCACAGTCGCTTGGGCAACCTCTTCACGCAGAACGCCATGCATTTCACGATCCCTTCTTTGAGCTTATTGTTTGCGGGACCAGACGCACGGCGCGCAGACGACACGAAGCATCGCCAGCATCCGCGGCAACCGTCACCATATCGACCCAGCCGCGCCCATCGCGCACGATGGCGCCCCATACGTTGCCCTTAATATCGAGATAGCCGCTCAGGGCGAGCTGGGCCGTTGGCACCTCGCGGTAGGCGCGTAACATATCCGCCGCTGCCTCGGTCATCGGTCGGTCCTCGGACCATGCAAGCCGGACCGCAATCGCGTTGTCCTCAGGCGAATCCGTCGCAGTGCCAGACCGCTTGTCGAGCGTCCGCAGAAAGGTTTGCGCCGTGACAGCGACATCCGAATCGTCCGCATCTCGCATCTCATCTTTTTGAGACGCCACCGCCGAATCTGAGCCCGAATCGAAGGCGGCCCCAGGACGCTGCTGCTGCGCGGCGTTAAGCCCCCAAAGCACCGCCGCTATCGCCACGGTCAGGCAAGCAAACACCAGCAGCACCCCGATGGGGCGCTCGCCCTCTACAGGCTGTTGATGCCCTCGCTGATAGCGTTCCATAGATCTTGGACCTTGCCTTTAAATGCAACGATGGCAATAATCGCGATCACCACAAGCACGCCCACCAAAATGGCGTACTCGGTGGTACCCTGCGCGCTCTCCTCCCGCAACAGCTCCTTGGCATGCTGGCGAGCGCGGATCGCCCGGCAAAAAGCCCAGTTCCAAGCCTTGTCAGCAACTTCGACCATCGTGTTCATGTATTCCTCCCTACATCATCCCGCCTGCTCCCAGCAGCGGGCCCAATATGGACAGAAGCAACGCCGGCAAGATGAGCGTGCCGGTGGGAATCAGCAGCTTGACGGGTGCACGCTCGATCTCGCGCTCGACCGCGG
>CABTAA010000075.1 GCA_902482615.1 uncultured Collinsella sp. | reverse complement strand
GGGCGGGGCCGCGGACACCTTCTCCCCCAAGGGGAGAAGGCTCCTGCCATTTTTTACTTACTTGCCCACACAGAACGTCTCAAAAACTTCCTCTATCGTTGCGTCGCTGGCGTTTTCTCCTGTCAAATCAAACAGCGCCTGCAAGGCGTCTGTCAAACACACCGCGGCGGCATCCAGCCCAAAGCCGTTCTGCCGCGCCGCAATCGCTTCCGCCAGCGCATCTCTCGCGCGGGTCGCGGCGGCCAATTGGCGGGCACTGCATAACTGCGCAGCCTCCGGGTCCAGCTGCGCTGTACCTAACAAATCCGCAACCGCATCCGTCAGGGCCTGCAAGCCGACGGCATCCCGCGCACACATCGGGACGATCTTCTTAAAATACGGCTCCAATGTTCCACGTGGAACATCCGTCTCCCCCGCCAGGTCCTGCTTATTCAATACCGCGATGGCCGGGCGGCCCTGGCATCTGCGGGCCAGCTCCAAATCATCATCAGACAACGGCTGTGCGGCGTCGAACACGGCCAGCACCAGCCCGGCCTCGTCGAGCTTGCGCCAGCTGCGGCGGATGCCCTCGGCCTCGATGGCGTCGCCGTCCGCGCCCACCTCCCGCACACCGGCAGTGTCAAACAGGTTCAGCCGCACGCTGCCCAGCTGCACGGCCTGCTCCACAATATCGCGGGTCGTACCGGCCACGGGCGTGACAATGGCACGGTCAAACCCGGCCAGCAGGTTCAGCAGCGTGCTTTTGCCCACGTTGGGCCGCCCCAGCAGCACACAGTCCACGCCATGGCGCAGCACCGCGCCCGCGCTGTAGCCGGAGATCAGCGCGTCCAGCGCGGCCTTTTGCTCGGTCAGCGTCCCGACAAACGCCGCGTCGGACAGCTCGGGCACGTCCTCCTCAGGGTAATCGACCCAGGCGGTCAGGTGGGCGTTCAGCGTTTGCAGCGCGGTCTGTATCTTACCGATGCGCTTTGCCAGCCGCCCGTCCAGCGCGGATTTTGCCAGCGCAGCCCCCTGCCGCCCGTTCGCCGCAATGACCTCCATCACGGCCTCGGCCTGCGTCAGCGACATCCGCCCGTTTTCCAGTGCGCGGCGGGTGAACTCCCCCGGTCCGGCAGGCGCGCAGCCCGCGGTGATGAGCGCTTCTAACAAACCGTCCGCCATGGCCGTGCCGCCGTGGACGGACAGCTCAATAACATCCTCGCCGGTGTAGGAGTGCGGTGCGCGGAAAAACAGCGCCACGCACTCGTCCATCTCGGCCCCGTGCAGCAGGTAGTGGCCCAGCATGGCGGTGTAGCCCTTCGCGTCGGCCACGCTTTTCCCCTGCCGCACCGGCGCAAAGATTTTGCCGACGATGCCGTAGGCGTCCGGCCCGGACACGCGGACGGTGGCAATGCCGCCCTCTCCCGGTGGCGTCGCCAGTGCGCAGATCGTTGTGTGCAGATGTTCCATGTGGAGCGCTCCTTTTTTGTGATGGGAATACTTTAGAATACCATGAAACAGGGATATTTTCCAGTAGGTGCAGTAAATTCATGGGCGTGATGCCTTCCCCCTCGGGGGAAGGTGTCCGCGGCCCCGCCCGCGGACGGATGAGGGAAAAGTTTGCGGTATTTACTCGTAAAAGGGCAGCCACCCAAACTTCGCCCTCATCAGCCGCCTGCGGGCGGCAGCTTTCCCCGAAGGGGAAGCCTTTAGAACTGGCGGCAGCTTCAGTCTACGCGCTAAGAGCCGCCTTCGGCGGTTGCGCTCCGACACGCGCCTGCGGGCGCAGCCCCTCGGGGGAAGCCTTTAAAAAAGGAGAGGCCGACCCGCGGCCTCTCCCCTGTATTGGTTTATTCTTCGGTCTCGTTCTCGGGGGCTGCGTCCTCCGCGGCCTCCTGCGCCAGCTCCTCGGCCTCGATGGCCGCCAGCTCCTCGGGGGTCGGATCGGTCTCGCCGGTATCCTCGATTTTTGCGGTCTCGGCGTCGTTGTCGCGGTCCACGCGGGCGACCACGGCCACCTTGTCGTCCTCGACCAGGCGCATGACGCGGACACCGCTGCCGTAGCGGCTCTGGACGTTGATGTCCGCCGCATGGATTCTGATCAGAATGCCGTTCTGGCTGATGAGAATCAGATCGTCGGTGTCATCCACGATCTTGATGCCCGCCACGTTGCCGTTAGAGTAGTTGCGGATGCCCAAGCCGCCGCGCTTCGTGATGCGGTAGTCGTCAATGCGGCTGCGGCGGCCCTTGCCCTCCTCGCTGATGGTCAGCACATTCGCACCCGGGCGGCAGACGCCTGCACCGACGACATAGTCGCCCTCGCGCAGCTTGATGGTGTAGGTCAGGCCGTCGTCGGAGACCTCATAGCCCTTGGCCAGCACGGGCTGGGGCTCGTAGTCGCTATCGAGGCCAAAGAGCGGCTCGACGACGTTGCAGATGATGTCCATGGTCACAAGCGACGACGTGGTGTGCGGATCGAGGCCGTCCGGACTCGCCGGTAACGCGATCTGCAGCTCGTCGCGATACTCCACATCCTGGCCGGAGGCAGCGGTGCTACCGCTCTCGGCGCCCGAACCGCCGCAGCCGGTGAGGCCGAGGCCCGCCATGGCGCACAGGGCAGCGGAGCCGGTCAGAAAACCGCGACGGGAGACGCCCGCCTTGAAAAGATCGTTGTTCATTGAGTTCCTTTCGTGTCTGAACAAACGGACAGAATCTGCCGGGACGGCGGAAATCCCCGCCCCGGCAGCTATGCGAAGCCGATCGGCGCCCTGCGGTGCATCCGGACACCGACCGGCACGGAAACAGAGAAATCCCTATCGCGTGGATAGGAACACCCGGCGGCACGGCTTAGCGCAGGTGCGGCTAAATCGTCTCGAGGAAGGCCTCGATGCGGGTCTGGAGCTGACCGGCGTCCTCGCCGGCGTAGTCGGTCGTGATGTGCATAAACGGAATGCCCGCCTCCTCGGCGGCCTTCTCCACGGCAAACGACTCCATCTCGTAGAGCGTGCAGAACTGCAGGGCCACGTCGACGATGCCGTCGGCATGCAGGTCCTTGGCCATCTGGACAATGTCCTTCATACGCTGGTCGTTGGGCGTAAAGACAGCGCAGTTGATCTTAAAGTAGCGCTCGGCGATGGCATCGAGCATCTCGTCGACCGTCTCGCCGGACTCGTCGACCAGGTCCTTGTAGTAGCGCGAGCCCGTGCAGGACTCCTCGCCCACCACGACGCCGCCGGCCTTCTCGATGAGGTTGAACAGCTTCCAGTTGGGCACGGCCATGGGCGTGCCGGTGTACAGGATGCGCTTGGTCCCCTTGGGCGCCACGCCCTCGCCGGCCTCGACACGCTGCTCGCACTCAGCCGCCATCTCGTTGATGGCTCCGGTCAGACGCGGCGTGTCATCCATAAAGGCGGCCTGCACGGTCAGCAGGCTATCGAGACCGCTGATGGGCGCCGGGTCGGCAGCGCGCGTGGCAGCGAGGCGCTGCAGGGCGCGACGCTTCTCATTGACGGCGTGGATGGCGGCCTTCAGACGCTCGGGCGTGATCTTGACGCCGCACTCTTCCTCGATCTTGGCGGCGAGCTTCTTGACCTCGGCCTTCCAGGTCACGAGCGTCGACTCGTCGTGTACGTTGGGAATATCCATGACGTACATGTTCTTTTGCGTGGCAAAGAACTCGTAGGCCTTCTTCTTGCCATCGCAGGTGTTCTCGCCCACCACCAGATCACTCGACTCAATGTAGGGGCAGACCTCGCCCAGCTTAAAGCCGGCAAAGCTCTTGATGAGCGGGCAGGTGTTGCGCGGCAGATGCTCCTCGACCTTGTCGGTCGCCCAGTCGGCACCCGAGCACAGGCCAACGGGGATGCCATCGCAGGCAAGCACGATCTCCTCGGGCACATAGACGCAGAACGAACCGACGATCTTGGTGGCCTCGCCGGCCTCCTTCTTGTCGAGCATCTCCTTAATACGGCCGCTGTGGATGTTGGTGGCGACAAAATCCAGGTAGGACGTGGACTTGGGGCGATTGTTCTGCGTCAGGAACATATCGCCGTACATCTGGCCCACAGCGCCCAGCAGCATATCGTGGTCGGCAAGATTCATGCCGAGGCTCTCCCACATCGGATGGAAATCGAATTCTTCAGCCATGACGGTTCCCCTCTCGAACCAAATACGGATAACTACGGTATTGCTGCACGGTGGGCGGCGAAAACCCAGCCGTGCCTAAACCCGGAATTTTGGAGAACCTGCTTTGCAGCTGATTATTTAGTTGTGCGTCGTCTCTCCCGGAGCCGTGAACATATCTGCTCATATGCGGCTCCGAGCCATATACAGGGCGCGCGCGGCAACGCGACGCGAATATGTCTTCTGCGGCATCGGCGCGCCCTCCTTTTCTCGTCGAAGGTAACTATATCAACGGTTGTCGTCAAGACGAACACCGCCGACATTCGTACGACAGCGTCGTGTGCCGTCGTTTAATAAATAATTATCTGTGTTGATAAGAGTTTGTCATCCATCATTCGGCGAACGGCAAGACAAAGCCGCCGAGGCTTATATCCCCGACGGCATTACCCGGCGCTATCGACAAACCAAATGGATCTTACTCGCATCGAAGTGCATGCGCAGCGTCTCGCCTGCTTGCGGCAGCTCGTCGACAGGCACGCCCACCTTGTTGACCTTCCACTGCAGACGTGTGGGCGCATCGACGCGCGGCACGTCCAGCAGCACCAGCCGCTCAAAGCGCGAATCGCTCACACGGGCCACGTGCAGATCGTAGCTGTTGCGGCCCCGCTCAGCGCGATTGTCAACATGGAAGTAGCTTGCGCGAATACCCAGGTACGCCACGTCATCGGGAACCTCGCGACCTACGTTAAAGGTCATGCCCCAGTCGAGGGCCTCAACTTCTTCGTCGCCGATCTTGCGCGCCCGGCTTGTGTTCTTGCAGCCCGTCAGGCGCAGTGCCGCCAGCGTCTGCGGACGGCGGACCACGGCCTCGACCGAGCCGATCTCCTCCATATGCCCGTCGTGCATCACGCAGATGCGCTGGCACAGGCGGCATGCTTCGTCGATGTCGTGGCTCACGTAGAGCACGGTGCGGTTGCATACATCGAACAGGTCGAGCATGTTCTGTTCGAGGGCGCTCTTAAGATAGGAATCGAGTGCGCTCATGGGCTCGTCGAACATAAAGATGCCCGGATGCGCCGCCACCATGCGTGCAAGCGCCACACGTTGCTGCTGACCGCCCGAGAGGCGCGCGGGGTAGCGGTCGGCAAAATCGGCCAGACCGAAAATGCCCAGATAGCACTCGGCGAGCTTTTTGCGCGCGGCGGCGTCGCCCGCATCCTTTACACCGGCGCATACGTTATCGGCCACCGTCATGTTAGGGAACAGCTGATAGTTTTGGAACAGCAGGGCACATTTGCGCTCCTGGGGCGACAGGTTGATGCCTGCCGCCGAGTCAAAGAAGATCACGCCGTTGACGACGATCTTGCCCTCGTCGGGCGTCTCCACGCCGGCGATGCAGCGCAGCGTACAGCTCTTGCCGCAACCCGAGGCGCCCAGCAGCGCCACGCACTCCTCGCCGGCCTCAAGCTGCATGTCGAGCATAAACCCGGGATAGCGCTTTTTGATATCCAGAACGAGTGACATGACCTATCGACCTCCCTGCGGCGCAGCATCATCGCGCATGAGCTCGGCCAGCGCCTCGCGATCGATACGCAAGGCATCGCCGCCCGCCGGATCGAGCGAATCGCCCTGTCCGGCAAACTCTTTGGCTTGCTTGCGCTCCGCACGGGAGAGACCACGCTCGCGATACTTTTGCGAATGCGCCGTGTACATGTTGATGAATAGGATGACCAGGAAGCTGAACGCAATTACGACCACGACCCAAAAGAGGGCCACCGACGTATTGCCGCCCATCCACTCAAAATAGATGGCGATGGGAATGGTCTGCGTAATACCGGCGTAGTTGCCCGCAAAGAACAGGGTGCAGCCAAACTCGCCCATCGCGCGGGCAAAGGCGAGCACCGTACCGGCGGCAATCGAGGGCCAGCCAAGCGGCATCATAAGCTTGGTGAAGATGCGACGCTCGGACCAGCCCAGGGTTCGCGCCGCATCGAGCATCTGCGCGTCAAGGCTCTCAAAGGCACCGAGCGCCGTGCGGTAGACCAGCGGAAACGACACAACGACGGCCGAAATGACCGCCGCGGGCCACGTAAAGACGATCGAGATGCCGTGCGCAATGAGCCACTGGCCCACCCCGGTCGAGCGGCCAAACAGCATAAGCAGCAAAAAGCCGCACACCGTAGGCGGCAGCACCATAGGAATCGTAAAGACCGAATCGAGCAGGCCCTTGATGCGACTCGAGGTACCCATAGTCTTCCACGCGGCGAACAGGCCCAGCGCAAAGGAGATCAGCAGGGCAAGGCCGCTCGTTTTTATGGACACCCAAAACGGGCGATAGTCGATATCGCCCAAAAAGGAGGCCAGAGAGGTCAAGGGCCCCTGCTCATCCCGCAACACGACAGACGATGCCTCTACCATTTGAGCGCTATCAAGCCAACGCGCGCCGCCCTTGGCATCACCCGAGGCTGATGTAATCACCACATAGCGGTCCCCATCCGCACCGCGCTCGTCAAAGCCATAGGTATACCCACCAGCTTCAAACGTTGTTTCCGCCGTGACATACCAAGGAAGATCCACATCCCCTAGCTGCGCACCTCCCATGCAGTTTGCGCTGTCGAGCTCACAGACGAGGGCTTTGAGACCCGATACGCACTCGTTGTCCTGCGGATCCAATCCATACTTCTCGACCGCCTTGGGCGATATCCACACCACAACGCGATCGGCAGCAGGCGCCACCACAAGGTCCACGTCCTCGTCAACGGGAAACCGGTAGCCCTCAGGCTGGCCCTCCATGGCACGAGCGGTCCCCTTGGCCAACCGCTCAAAACCCTCGATCCCATAGGAAAGCCCATGAGCGGTCGCAGCAACCTGGGCCCCGTCCTCAGCGTCCCCAGCAAACGCAAATCCCGGCACCCAGCAAAGCACGAAGGTCAAAGCACAGGCGACAAGCATGCGGAATCTATTAAGCACGAAAAGCTCCAAGCGAATACAAGGACGGAGTGAAACACAAAACGATGGAATTATCGCGCCAAGCCGCACTACGCGGAAAGCTCAAAGCCGTACTTAGCCCAAATCTTCTGAGCCTTCTTGTTGGTCAGACAGAAGTCGATGAACGCCTTGGCTTCGTCGGCATGCTCGGAGCTCTCGGCGACAGCGCCCGGATACACGATGGGCTTGTGCGAGTCCTCGGGACACACGAAGGCCTCCTCGATGCCGTCGTAGCGGAAGATATCGGAGCTGTAGACAAATCCAGCCACGCAGTCGCCTGTGGACACATAGGCGGCGGCGGTACCAACTTTATCGGCCAGGGCCACCTTGTCGGCGATCTCGG
>CABTAA010000074.1 GCA_902482615.1 uncultured Collinsella sp. | reverse complement strand
CGCCTCGACAGCAGCAGAGCTGGAAAGGCCGCCGCCCGAGGGGACAGAGCAGGTGAAGGCGAAGTCGAAGCCCTGGGGCTCAACGCCCAGAGCGGCGATTTCGTGGGCCATGCCGCGGACGAGGCTTGCGGACGTGCCCTTCTCGGACTCCTGAACATCTAGCGTATCGAGCGTGATCTCAAAGGTGGGGTAGCCCTCATCGGCAACGCGGACCTTGTTGGTGTCGGTTGCCACGGCGATACCGTCGACGGCGACATCGAGCGAGCCGGCGATGACGTGGCCGCCCTCGTGGTCGGTGTGGTTGCCGCTGATCTCGGAACGCCCGGGCGCGTGCACGTAGAGCACCTGGCGGTCGCCGATGGGGCCAAACTCCTCCTCGAACAGCTTGGTGAGCGTGGCGAATGTCTTTTCGTCGGGGGTGGTCATGGGAGTCCTTTCCTTGGCGCGCACGGGTGAGTTTTGCGTCGTTATGAGTACGTTAACAACTTGAAACGGCATGAACCAGGTGTTCACGATATCGCATGTTACGGGCTATGTTAACGTACTCATAACACAACGCTTGTCACTTTTTGAGAATCTGGTAATCGGTCGATATTCGGCCGTGAACGGTAGCGCCGTATGGACTTATAAAGCAGAAGAGATGCAGGTCGAAAAAGTAGAGTACGTTAACATGCGTCCGACGATAGCGGGCCTCGGCGCGGGGTGTATCTCTGCCTGGGCCGGCATTCACGCTATTCAGATCTCGCAAGGGTGAAGGTGATCCTGTGGCAAGGCGCCCGTCCAACGATACAGGTACGCGTCCGGTCTCCATGGCCGACGTCGCCCGCGCTGCTGGCGTTTCGCAGCAGACGGTTTCGCGCGTCGCCAACGGCTTGCCCAACGTTAACGAGCAGACGCGCCAGCGCGTGCAGGCCGCTATGCAAGAGCTCGGCTTTCGTCCGAGTTATGCCGGTCGCTCGCTGCGTGACGGCCGTTACCATTCGGTCGGCCTGTGCGTCAACGATGTCACCAAGTTTGGCAACCTCTCAATGATCGACGGCATCGCCAGTGCTGCTCGCGAGCATAATTGCGCTATCACGCTGGTCGAGATGTCCAAGACCGAGGAGTTTTCGCTTGCTGAGGCCACGCGTCGTATGGCCGCATTGCCGGTGGACGGCATCATCATCGGCATGAGTCGTATGGCGCCCGATTTTGAGACGTTTGATCCGTTGCCGGGTATCGGCACGGTCATCGTTACCATGTACGCACATCCGCGCGTGACCACGGTCGATTCCGACCATTACGGCTGCTCGCTGTTGCTCATGGATCATCTGTTTGAGCTGGGGCACGAGCAGATTCGCTATATTGGCGGCCCGTCGTTCTCGGTCGATGAGCAATTTCGTCACGCCGGTTGGCAGGATGCACTCGAGCGTAAACACATCGAGCCGGCAGAGCCGCTCGAGGGCGACTGGTCTGCCAACAGCGGCTACGAGGCCGGCAGGTACCTGGCCGAGCACGATCGCACCATGACGGCGATTTACGCGGCAAACGACCAGATGGCAAATGGCGCGATTGCAGCGCTGCGCGATAGCGGTCTGCGCGTGCCCGAGGACGTGAGCGTGGTGGGCGTCGATGACTCGCTCGATGATTTTGTAACACACAACGAGCTCACGACCGTGCGATTCGATCTACATCAGCGCGGACGCGAGGTATTCGAACATGCGGTTCCCGAGGCGGGTACGGCGGGCAAGACCGTAGCCATTCGTATTCCCGGCCAGCTTATCGTTCGACATACCACGGCAGCTCCGCGC
The DNA here is from genome assembly GCA_902482615.1 of uncultured Collinsella sp. Classification (GTDB taxonomy): domain Bacteria; phylum Actinomycetota; class Coriobacteriia; order Coriobacteriales; family Coriobacteriaceae; genus Collinsella. Next base: position 5,679 of record CABTAA010000074.1, on the reverse strand, counting down.
ACATAGTTTTTGCAGGTCAACGGCGATATATTCCGCCTCAATAACAATCGATAAGGATGCTGGCAGATAGCCGTGGCTATGAAGACGAGTGTTATGATAGACGGGTTCTTTTGTCTATCTAGGAGGCTTTGCCTGATGGAGATCACCAAGGATATCCGCTACATTGGCGTCAACGATCACGACATTGACCTGTTCGAGGGCCAGTACGACGTGTCCGAGAACGGTATGGCATACAACAGCTACGTTATCTTGGGCGATAAAATCGCTGTCGCCGATTCGGTTGACGCTGGCTTTGTCGACGAGTGGCTCGGCAACCTCGAGGCCGTGCTCGATGGCCGTACGCCCGACTACCTGGTTGTCCATCACATGGAGCCCGATCACTCCGCCGGTATCGCCGCCTTTATGGAGCGCTATCCCCAGGCGCAGATTGTTGCCAGCATGGGTGCTTTCCGCATGATGGTCAACTACTTTGGCACCGACTTCCCCGAGCGCAAGATGGTCGTCAAAGATGGCGACGTGCTCGACCTGGGCGGCCACAGCCTAACCTTTGTCGGTGCCCCCAACGTGCACTGGCCCGAGGTGCTGTTCTCCTACGAGGCCACCGACAAGGTACTTTTTAGTGCTGACGGCTTTGGCAAGTTCGGTGCCAACGACATCGAGGACCCGGAAGGCTGGGCATGCGAGGCGCGTCGTTACTACTTTGGTATCGTGGGCAAGTTCGGCAAATTTGTGCAGGCCGTGCTTAAGAAGGCCGCCGATCTGGACATTCAGATTATCTGCCCGCTCCACGGTCCTGTCCTTACCGAGAACCTGGGCTATTACCTCGACACCTATAACACCTGGTCGAGCTATCAGCCCGAGGACGAGGGCATCACGATTGCCTATGCGAGCGTGTATGGCCATCTGAAGGCTGCCGTCGAGGAACTCGCATCTGCGCTTGAGGCTCGCGGCCAGAAGGTTTCCGTCTTTGACCTGGCTCGCGACGACATGGCCGAGGCCGTTGAGGATGCGTTCCGCTACGACCGCCTGGTGCTCGCTTCCATCACCTATCAGGGCGAGATCTTCCCGTTCATGAGCACCTTTATCCATACGCTCGCCGAGCATGCTTACCAGAACCGCACCGTGGCGCTCGTCGAGGCCGGCTCTTGGGCGCCCGCTGCTGCCAAGGTTATGACCAAGGAGCTCGAGGGCATGAAGGACATCACCCTGGCGCAGAACAAGGTGACCGTGCTGGGCTCGCTCAACGACGCCTCGCGCGCTCAGATCGAGGCCCTCGCCGACGAGCTGTCCAAGTAGCGACACGTTCATTTTTGACGCTCAACCATCACAACCGCCACAAAGGGGACAGGCACCTTTGTGGCGGTTTTTGTTTAAGCGCCGGCGATGACGAGATTTGGGCGGGCGTCGTTGGCGATCTCGGCGATTGAGGTGGCGACGGCCTCGTCGGGATCACAGTCCATCACGATGGTGTCGACGTCGGCAAGCTCGGCAAAGCGGTACATGCCTCGTCCGTTGACCTTGCTGGCGTCCATGAGGGCGACGCTTTGATGGGCGGCACCGATCATGGTTGTTTTGGTCTCGGCCATCTGCGGAAAGTCGGTGGTAAAGCCGCAGCCGGGAACAAAAGCGCCAGGGCACATGACGGCAAGATCGGCGTGGACCATTTGGAGCGCCTGCATGGTAAGTGGACCGTACAGATAGCGATGACCTTTGCGCAGTGCCCCACCCAGCATGACGACGTCGACCGAGGGCATGCTCTCGTCGATGTAATCGGCAATGGTAATGTCGGCCGTGATGACGGTGATGCCGTCGCGCTGGTCGAGGAGCCGGACAAACTCGAGAGCGGTGGTGCCCGAGTCGACGAGCAGGGTGTCACCGTCATTGACGAGTTCAATGGCGCTTTGTGCGATGGCTTGTTTGGCGGCGACGTTGACATTGATGCGGCGATCCTGCGTGGAGACGGTTAGGCGTTTGTGGAGCGATACAGCGCCGCCATGTGTGCGGCGCAGCTTGCCTGCTTCGGCGAGCGCGTCCAGGTCGGCGCGGGCGGTGACGGAGGACACGCCAAAGGTTTGGGCGATTTCTGCTACCTGCACCGAGGCATTATGCTCGAGCATTTCCATAATGGCGGTACGGCGTTCGTCGGCAAAAGCACGGTTGGTAGCTTGGGCCATGTCTGCTCCATTCTCGGCTAAATTTGCAGGAATTGTGTTGACTCTATTTTCGTTCATTTTCTTTTTGAGTAAGAAAACACCTTTCGATTACTTATCTTTTCTATAAAAGAAAGACGCTGAACGCTCAAAATTCAATATCGAACACGCCCACTCGGCTTCAATTCCTTCCGTTTGCTTTTCAAAAACGACTGTATTGACCTGCATGGGCTCAATATCTCGCACGTGCAAAGCCGCTGAATTTCATACAATGAGCGCAGTAAAACGCAAGGTAAAACGCCTTGTGAACAACTACGCCCGATGTCCAGATGCGGGCGAGGGAGAGGAGCAAACGCTCATGGCACTTGTTACCACCGAAAAGATGCTCAAGGACGCTCAGGCCGGCCACTACGCCGTCGGCGCGTTCAACGTCGAGAACCTCGAGTTTGTTATGGCCGTTCTGGCCGCTGCCGAGGAGACCAAGTCCCCCGTCATCATGCAGACCACCCCGGGCACCATCAAGACCGCTGGTCTGGACTACTTCTACGGCATGGTCAAGGCTGCCGCCGAGCGCGCTTCCGTGCCCGTCGCTCTGCACCTCGATCACGGCGATGGCTATGACCGCTGCATGCAGGCTTTCCGCACGGGCTACACCTCTGTCATGATCGACGGCTCGCACGAGTCCTTCGAGGACAACATCGCTCTGACCAAGTCCGTCGCCGATGCTGGCCGCGCCATGGGCGTGCCCGTCGAGGCTGAGCTTGGTAAGGTTGGCGGCAAGGAGGACGACGGTCCCGCGGTTGAGGGCGAGAGCCCCTACACCGATCCTGCTGAGGCCAAGGAGTTCGTCGAGCGTACCGGCTGCACCTCCCTCGCAATTGGCGTTGGCACCAGCCACGGTGTGTACACGAGCGATCCGCACATCGAGCAGTCCGTGGTCAAGGCCATCCGCGACGCCGTCGACGTGCCGCTGGTTCTGCACGGCACCTCCGGTGTGCCCGATGAGCAGGTTGCCGAGGCTGTGAAGAACGGCATCTGCAAGGTTAACTACGCCACTGAGCTGCGTCAGGCCTACACCAAGGGCTTCATGGCCTACATGGCCGAGAACCCTGCCTGCTTCGATCCTAAGAAGCCGGCCAAGGAGGGCATGCGTGAGATCACCGAGCTGGTTAAGATCCGCATGACCAACCTCAACTCTGTGGGCAAAGCAGAGTAACAGCAAGGGTGCTCTGATCCCACCGGACGGCTTGGGCGGGTCCCCGTACTTAGTTTCCAAAACGTCCTCGCGCATGAAGGCCCCCGTTGCCTCGCTTCTACGAAGCGTTGGCAACGGGGGCCTTCGCGCTGCGGAATGATTTTGGAAACTAAGTACGGGGACCCGCCCAAGCTGTCCTGCTCGATCGCCCTTGTGGCGTTGGGGCGGAAAGGATGGGGCGTCAGGGCTTCTTTGTTGATGAGGGGTTAGTATGCTCGGGCTTGGTTGGGGAATGCCTGGTCTAGTGAGGCTTGGAGTTTTTCGAAGGATGTTTGCAGGTTGAGGTGTTGGTCTGCAGAGCGTTTGGGTTTGGGAGTTGGGGAGTCGAGGAGGCCGTTTCTCTGTGTCGGGGGGAAGGAGAAAAGGTCTGCATGTTTTAGGGATGGCTGCTGTGCTGCGTCATTGGAAGAATGCATGCTTATGCGGCCTCCTCGATGTCCACCAAAAGGTTGCGCACGGGGTCTGCTGCTAGGTCCCGTGCGTTGGCAGTATTATGCCGCGGCTGCTGCAAAGAAGCGCTAAAGAAAAGCTTAATGAGGTTTGACGTTGCGATGAAATCGCAGGTCAAAGCTATCAAGTAACACTCTTGAAAGGTTTGAGCTTAAGGGCTTTCTAAGGTTTGTGGCGCGGATGTGGCTCGCCTGTGTGGGGCGTGTGGACGGCTCGTTCCTAGCGCTGCGGCTCTGCTGCGCGCACCTGCTCGATGACCTTTTCCATGGTGGCGTCGATGCGGTCCTTTTTGAGTTCGCATTCCCAGATGGTTATGGGTGTCCAGCCCATTTGAGTGAGTGCTGCCACGGCAGCGCGGTCGCGCTCGACGTTGCGACGGAACTTTGCCTCCCAAAACTCAACATTGCGCTTGGGCTGGCTCGGATTGCACTTAGGGCAGCGGTGCCAAAAGCAGCCGTTGACGAAGATGGCGATCTTGCGCCCGGGGAAGGCGATGTCGGGCTTGCCGGGAACCTTCCATTCCAAGCGATAACCCGTAAGGCCCGCTGCGCGCAGGCGCTGTCGTACGAGCAGCTCGGGCTTGGTGTTGGCGCGTTTGTTGCCCTTCATGGACTTTTTGATGGCGGCGCGACGGCGCACCAGTTCGCGCTCGTCGGCGGAAAGGTCCGAAGTATCGATGCCGTCGAGTAGGCCGGGCTTGGGACGTTTCTTGCTGCGGCGCTTAGGTGCGCGCTTGGGTTTGGTGGCAGGGTGCTCGGTCGTGGCGGCCTCGGCATCTTTGGCAGTGCTGTTGGCCTCAAGCCGATCTTCCCTCAACTCGATCAGAGCATCAATGAGCCCCTTGTCGGCGGGCATCCACTCAACGGTGGCAAGCGAGGTTCGCGGAATCCAGCGGATATCGAGCTGGCGGTCATGCTTCTGCGGCTCATCGGATTCATCGGCGAGCGAGCAGTAGTAGCACTCCATGGAGAGATGGAAATCGGGGTAGTCGTACTCAACGGTGTAAAAATCACGCAGGTTGGTGACTTTTACCTGCAGCTCTTCCATAAGCTCGCGTCGCACGGCGTCTTCGGGTGTCTCGCCGCGCATGAGCTTGCCACCGGGAAACTCCCAAAGTCCCTGCATGTCGCCATAGCCGCGCTGCACGGCAAGCAGCTCGTCAGATCCTTCCTTGCGAATGATCCCAGCGGCAACATGAACAGTCTTCAACAGGAGTCCTCCCTCAACATCAACACGTGACAGGGTAGCTACCCGTACCTTACACAACGGTAAGGCAAGCGTAAGCCATATCGATGGTAGCCGACTCGTCTTCTTGCGACTATAGATGCCGTAGACTAATCGCAAGAAAGGACTCGGTATGCAAAGCACGCACATGGCGACCCCGGTACTGGAGGTCGCGCATCTCGAAAAGGTATATGGAGCGCTGGGCAACGTGACCCGCGCGCTCAACGACGTCAGCTTTACCGTCAACCGCGGCGAATTTGTGGGCATCATGGGCGCCTCGGGCTCGGGCAAGTCGACGTTGCTCAACTGCGTCTCGACCATCGATAGCGCCACGAGCGGCACGATCCGCATCAACGGGCAGGACGTAACACGCATGAAGCAGGCTAAGCTTTCGCAGTTCCGCCGCGAGGAGCTCGGCTTTATCTTCCAGGACTCCAACCTGCTCGATACGCTCACGGCACGCGAGAACATCGCCCTGCCGCTCACCATCGCCCGTACAAACTCAGCAGAGATCTCGACCCGCGTGCAGGATGTGGCAGCGCGCCTGTCCATCAGTCAGGTGCTCGACAAGTATCCCTACCAGATGTCCGGCGGTCAGCA
>CABTAA010000073.1 GCA_902482615.1 uncultured Collinsella sp. | reverse complement strand
GGCGCCGCCATGGCGCATGAGTCCAACAAGCTCAGCACGTTCCCGCAGCTCATCGAGGCCATCGATGCCCTGGGTGACACGCAGGGTGCCGAGGTCGAGCGTCTGGATCCGCTCTTTGCCACCGATGAGGACTTTGCCGAGTTCAAGGGTCGCCACGACACCGAGGTCGTCCCCAAGGGCAAGCTCGAGGGCTACACCGGCCGCGTGTTCATTGGCATCGACGCCGGCTCCACCACCATGAAGGCCGCGCTCGTGGGCGAGGACGGTCAGCTGCTGCACACCTGGTATGGCAACAACAACGGTGACATCCTGGGCACGGCCAAGGTCATCATGGCCGATTTCTACAACCACATCCCCGCCGGTTGCACCATCGGCCACGTGACTACCACGGGCTACGGCGAGGCGCTGCTCATCGAGGCCCTCAAGGCCGATTCCGGCGAGATCGAGACCGTTGCGCACCTGCGCGGCGCCAAGGCGTTCCTGCCCGGCGTCGAGTTTATTCTGGACATTGGCGGCCAGGACATGAAGTGCCTGCGCGTCAAGGACGGCGTTATCGAGCACATCATGCTCAACGAGGCCTGCTCGTCGGGTTGTGGTAGCTTTATCGAGAGTTTCGCCGTCTCTATGAACATGGACGTGCGCGCGTTCGCCAACGCTGCCATCCATGCCAAGGCCCCCGTCGACCTGGGCAGCCGCTGCACGGTCTTTATGAACTCGCGCGTTAAGCAGGCGCAAAAGGAAGGCGCCACGGTGGGCGACATCGCGGCCGGCCTGTCCTATTCCGTCATCAAGAATGCCCTGTTCAAGGTCATTAAGCTGCGCGACCCCAAGGAGATCGGCAGCCAGGTGATCGTCCAGGGCGGCACCTTTATGTCCGATGCCACGCTGCGTGCGTTTGAGCAGCTCACCGGCGTTCATGCCGTGCGTCCCGACATCGCCGGCTGCATGGGCGCCTACGGTGCGGCCCTGCTCGCCCGCGATCGCGCCGGCGCCGACGGCACCTCGACCATCCTTTCGGCTGAGGACATCGCGCACCTTACCGTGACGCAAAAGCACGTCCGCTGCGGCCGTTGCTCCAACAACTGCCAGCTCACCGTCAACGATTTTGGCGGCGGTAGGCGCTTCATTACCGGTAACCGCTGCGAGAAGGGTGCCGGCCACAAAAAGCAAAAGACCGAGGCCCCCAACCTCTTCAAAAAGAAAAACGAGCTGCTCTTTAACCGTGAGGTGCTGAGCCCCGACGAGGCCCCGCGCGGCACCGTCGGCATCCCGCGCGCACTCAACATGTACGAGAACTACCCCTTCTGGCACGCGTTCTTTACGCGCCTGGGCTTTAGCGTGCAGCTGTCCGACCAGTCGAGCAAGAAGACCTACCAGGCGGGCATCGAGTCCATGCCGTCCGAGAGCGTGTGCTATCCGGCCAAGATGAGCCACGGCCACGTGATGAACCTCATCGACCGTGACGTCGACTTTATTTGGATGCCGTGCGTGCGCTGGGAGCGCAAGGAGGATCCGACCGCCGGTAACTGCTACAACTGCCCCATCGTCATGAGCTACCCCACGGCGCTGGCGCTCAATATTGACGAGATCCGCGAGCAGAACATCGAGTTCCTGTATCCGTTTGTGCCGTATCACGACAAGACCGAGCTCAAGCGCCGTCTATACCAGGTGCTCGCCGTCGACCGTGTGGCCGATGCTGAGGCCGGTCGCGGTCGCGTGCGCGGTCCTAAAATCACGCGCTCCGAGGTCGATGCAGCCGTCAATGCTGCTTTTGAGGCCGACGCGCGCTTCCACGAGGATATCCAGACCATGGGCGAGGAGGCTCTCAAGTGGGTCGAGGACCACGGCGGCCACGGCATTGTGCTCGCCGGCCGTCCTTACCACAATGACCCCGAGATCAACCACGCCCTGCCTGAGCTTATCTCGAGCTTTGGCTTTGCGGTCTTTACCGAGGATTCGCTCGCGCATCTGGTAAAGCCTGAGCGTCCGATTCGTGTCGTCGACCAGTGGATGTACCACAGCCGCCTGTACGCCGTCGCCCGTTTTGTGACGATGCGCAACGACTTGGACCTAATCCAGCTCAACTCTTTCGGCTGCGGTCTGGACGCTCTGACCACCGACCAGGTGCAGGAAATCCTTGAGGCCAGCGGCAAGATTTACACCGTGCTCAAGATCGACGAGGTGTCCAACCTGGGCGCTGCGCGCATCCGCATCCGCTCGCTCATGGCGGCGCTTAAGGACCAGGAGGCCGAGCGCTTGGCCGAGGCCACGGCCGCGGGCGAGGCCTACGAGCAGGGCGATGCCGCGCCGGTGGCGCCTTCCACGGATGCTCCCGCGTTTGCGAGCCGTAAGTACACGTTTGAGGCGCAGCGCGAGAGTGCTTCGACCGCATGGCCCAAGGTGCCCTTTACCGAGCAGATGCGTGACGAGGGCTACACCATCCTGTGCCCGCAGATGGCGCCGATCCACTTTGACCTGGTCAAAGAGGTATTCCGCGGTGCCGGCTACAACTTGGAGCTGCTGCCCTCGACCGATCACGACGCCGTCGAGGCTGGCCTACGCTACGTGAACAACGACATCTGCTACCCGTCGATTCTGGTGACGGGCCAGATCATGGAGGCCATCGAGAGCGGTCGGTACGACCTGTCCAAGACGGCGGTGGTTATCAGCCAGACCGGCGGCGGCTGCCGTGCCACCAACTACATCGCACTCATCCGCAAGGCCCTGCGCGAGAGCGGCCACCCCGAGATCCCGGTGATCTCGCTTTCGGCCGTGGCGCTCGGCGAGGACAACCCCGGCTTTAAGATTACGCCGGCGCTGCTTAAGCAGGCAGTCTACGCGGTGCTCTTTGGCGACGTGATGATGCAAATGCTCTACCGCTGCCGCCCGTACGAGGCCACGCCCGGTGCTGCCAACGCACTCTACGAGGAGTACATGGCGCGCGCCCGCAAGCTGGCGCCTAAGTTCAACCGCCACAACTACACCAAGCTTGCGCGTGAGGCCATCCGCGCGTTCGACAGCATGCCGCTTGTGGGCGAGGGCTCCAAGCCGCGCGTGGGCGTGGTCGGCGAGATTCTGGTCAAGTTCCACCCCACGGCCAACAACCACGTGGTCGATGTTATCGAGCGCGAGGGCTGCGAGGCTGTGGTGCCGGGCCTGCTCGACTTCTTCCTGTACTCCATGAGCAATGCCGAGCTGCAGAAGGATGAGCTGGGTAGCTCTGCTACCACGCGCGCTGGTATGCAGGCGCTCATCAAGCTCGTGGACTGGATGCGCACGCCGGTGGAAGAGCTGCTCGAGAAGTCCCGCCGCTTTGAGGCGCCCGAGCGCATCGGTACCATGGCCGACAAGGCCCGTACGGTGCTTTCGGTGTGCAACAACATGGGCGAGGGCTGGTTGCTCACGGCCGAGATGCTCGACCTGATCGACCACGGCGCGCCCAACATCATCTGCACGCAGCCCTTCGCGTGCCTGCCCAACCACGTGGTGGGCAAGGCCGTGATTAAGGAGCTGCGCCGCCAGCACCCCGAGAGTAATATCGTCGCGGTGGACTACGACCCCGGCGCGTCCGAGGTCAACCAGCTCAACCGTATTAAGCTCATGATCAGCGTGGCCAAGGAAAACATGCGCGCCGGCAAGGGCTTTAAGCTTGAGAAGGTGGCGCCGCTCGCGATGGACGAGGTCACCGGCCAGATGCGTGCCCACGACGGCTGCGTGAGCTGCGGTTCGGTCGATGAGAGCGCCGTGGCATCGGTCGCTGAGCGCCTGGGACGCGGCATTAAGAAGTAGCTGGCCTGCTATGGGCTGGATATGAGACAAACGGGTGGTGGCCGTACCGGCTACCACCCGTTTTTGCTTTCCAAGACTTTAGTCCGCTGGCCGCGCAGCGGCCAGCTTTAAACCACCCGCTACGCGGGTGGAGACAAACGGCTTTACAAAGCCACCCCTCCGACCGATATTGACGATTGTTCAGGCCGTCAAGAATTCGAGTCGAAGGGGTGGTCGCCATGGCCCAGAAGGCCTACAGCCTTTCCCACACGAAGTGGATGTGCAAGTACCACATCGTGTTCACGCCGAAGTATAGGCGCAAAGTGATCTACAACCAAATCAGGAGCGACATAGGGGAGATCCTCAGGAAGCTGTGCGAGTACAAGGGGATCGAGATAATCGAGGGGCACCTGATGCCCGACCACGTGCACGTGCTGCTGGCGATCCCGCCGAAGTACAGCGTCGCGAGCGTCATGGGCTACCTGAAGGGGAAGAGCTCGCTGATGATATTCGACAGGCACGCCAACCTCAAGTACAAGTTCGGCAACAGGAAGTTCTGGGCGGAGGGCTACTACGTGTCCACCGTCGGCCTGAACGAGGCGACGATCGCCAAGTGCATCAGGGAGCAGGAGTCCCACGACATCGCGCTGGACAAGCTGAGCGTGAAGGAGTACGAGGACCCCTTCAAGAGGGGGTGATGCTGCCGGTTCGACCGGCGCGCCACGGGTCAAGATGCACTAGGCCTGGACGAAGTCCGGGCCCGCGCCTTTAGACGCGAGCCCGGGGCCCGTGGGTTATACCCTAAGAGCAAACCACCCTTTTTAAGGGTGGTTCTGATTGGACATATGTTGCGTAAACGCCCCGACTATCACCCTTTGCGAACTCAGATTTCGGAAGTATGCGGCAAAATCTGAATAGACCGAGCACACCGAATATGTCCAAGCCCTGTGCCTGCGGTTTTATTGGCGGAAAATCGGGGTGTGCTCAAGGGTTCCGGAATTTGCCGCATACTTCCGCAAACGACGTCTCGGTGGCACAAAAAATCGCCCTCGGAACCCTGAGATAATGAACAGATGTAGCCGTTCGCCGCAAATTACCGTCCGTTTATAGAACCCACCCCCAGTGTGCAGCCCTCTTACGGTTGAATAAATACACATCTATGGAATTACGTAAGAGAGGACTGTTCCTATGAGCTACAAGACCGTTTGCGTTGCCGGCGGCGGCGTGCTGGGAAGCCAGATTGCCTTTCAGGCTGCCTACTGCGGCTTCGATGTAACGATTTGGCTGCGCAGCGAGGGCAGCATCGGTCGCACCCAGCCCAAGATCGATCATGTGCGCGAGGAGTACATCGCGGCAATCGAGGGTATGGCGGACGGCACGGGCGAGTGGTGCTCCGGTATCGCCGATAGCGGCAAGCCCTTCGACAAAGAGGCGGCACTCGCCGCCGTTGAGCGCGCCTACTCCACACTCAAGCTGGAGCTCGATCTTGCCAAGGCAGTGGCCGACGCCGACTTGGTCATCGAGTCTATGGCCGAGGACACCCAGGCAAAAATCGATTTTTACAAGAAGCTCGCCCCGGTTCTCCCCCAAAAGACCGTCATCGTCACCAACTCTTCCACGCTGCTGCCGAGCACCTTTGCCAAGTACACCGGCCGTCCCGAGAAGTACCTGTCGCTGCACTTTGCCAACTCCATCTGGAAGAACAACATGACCGAGGTCATGGCTCAGGACCAGACCGACAAGCGCTATTTCGATGAGCTCGTCGACTTTGCCAACGACATCCGTATGCTTGCCCTGCCCGTCAACAAGGAAAAGAACGGCTACCTGCTTAACTCTATGCTGGTACCATGGCTGCTTTCGGGCCTCGACCTGTACGTCTCGGGCGTGAGCGATCCCAAGAGTATCGACCTCGCGTGGACGCGCGGCACTGGCGCTCCCAAGGGCCCGTTCCGCGTATTCGACACCGTGGGCATCCAGACGGCGTACAACATCGTTATGCAGTATCAGAAGGTCCCGGGCCTGGTGAGCCCGCTGCTCAAGAAGATGATGATGCCCTACAACTTTAAGGCCATGGCGTCCGTCTTCAAGCAGATGCTCGACGAAGGCAAGCTGGGCGAAAGCTCGGGCGAGGGTTTCTTCAAGTACTAAAAAATGACCTCTCGGGGACGGAGGAAAACGGATCATTTTCGGCCGCCAACAGTGAGAAGATGGACCCAGAAATAGAAAGGAGCGGCAATGGGCCGGCTCGGGCTTTGAGGACAAGCTGCTGCAAGCTCAGGGCGATTTTTCGCTCAATGCGGGCCAGCACAGTGTGACCTATTTGCCAAACGACGATACGGTAACAACCGGTCGCTACCAGGTGCTGCTATACGACAACAACTTTGGTGCGACCGAGCGCTATCCCAAGTTCGACTGGGGCCAGCTGGGCGCCGCGGTGGTGACCGACTACAGCAAGGGAACGCATTCGTTTGGGCGCTTCTTTACGGTGGACGAGGCCGCGCGCACCTACGAGCTTGTGGACCAGATCGCAGTGCCGTTCTCGGGTTATGTGAGCAGTGCGCAGCGCGTCGGCGGTTCGAATAGTATGCTCGTGGCATCGGGCCAGGCCAAGACCTTTGCCGAGTACGATCGCTATGGACTGCCCATCGCCGCCTACGAAATGGAAGCCGAGAAGTACATCTACCGCGTGTACAAGTACGAGCTGTAGCGCTGCGCTTAGGTTTGACCAATGGAGTATGAAAACACGCCGTTCGCCGATGCCCCCTCCGCGAGTGGCAGCCATATGGTTTGATGTTAGAAACATATGGCTGTCGCTAGCCTGCTGGCGACGTTCCCCCTGACATCGGAGGTTCCAGGTATGTTTCGCGCTCCGTTAAACAACTATCGGTTGGGCTAACATGGGTCGCCGTGCTATTTCGATAACCCTTGCAGTGGTCTGCCTGGCTGTGCTCCTGGGCGCTACAGGGCTGTTTGCTATAAGCCGAGAAACGTCCTATATGCAGGAATGCGCTTCCGAAGGGTTTGCCATTGACGGTTACTATCGGGACGACAAGACGAGTCTGGAAACCCTGGCCTTTCTTGAAGAGGATAACCATCGGTGGCAACTGGTCGACAAAGACGGCAGCTGCGTTGACGGGCAGTTTAAGCGTACGGATGACCCCAACATCCTGATATTAAAGAAGGAAAACGGCGAAGAATTCGGTACGGTCCACGTGGCGTATATGTCACGCCGACGCGAGCAGGGCCAGCTCTATCTATTTAGAGATAGCAAGGTGACCCGATTTTATCTTGTGAGCACCGATCCGGCGTTTACGGTGGAGTCTGGCGATGTCGATGCGGACGTCTGATTCACGGCAATAAAACAGCGAGCGGGGCGCGGACGTGAACTACGTCCCGTTTTTTGCTTGTGCCTGCGTCGCGTCTGAGCCTCGCCGCGACTTGCGCCTGTGCGCGGGAGCCATCCCATGCTCCGCATTACTCCACATCAAATTCCACGCGGTCGAGATCGGGCACATTGAGGTCGATGAGCTTACGGGCGACGTGACGGTCGTGTGCCCCGAGCGCCTCGCTTGTCGTCACATGGGCGACGATTTCGCGCTCTACAATGCCTTCCTCGTCCCCTTCGGTAGCCGAGGTCTCGACGGCGACGGTGTAATCCTTAAAGCTTGGCAGCACCGCGGCAAGCTAGATCGGAAGAGCACA
>CABTAA010000072.1 GCA_902482615.1 uncultured Collinsella sp. | reverse complement strand
CCGCCGCTGGGATCCGTACAGTTGTTGACATACCCGTGGCGGCAGAAGAAGCACTCGCCGCCCCCACCATCGAGGAGCAGCGCCAGGCCTTCATCGCCAACCACGCTCTCACCCCGCGCGAAGTTGATGTGCTCATAGCCGTGACCCAGGACGAACGCCCGCTCAAGCAAATCGCCGAGGAGCTCGGTATCTCGATGCGCATGGTACAGCGCCACCTGAGCTCTATCTACCAAAAGACCGACACGCAAACGCGCGCCGGTCTCACCAAAGCCTTCCCCTCGGCCTAAAACAAAAACCACCACAAAGGTGCTGTCCCCTTTGTGGTGGTTTTGGTCGGCTAGCCTTCGAGCTGCGCCACTTTGTAGCGGTAGGCTGCGGCGATGACATCCTTGCAGCCTTCGCGGCCCAGCTTGGCGCGGTTGACGACGATGTCTTTACCGCTCGTCATCTTCCACTTTCCGGCGCTGTAGCGCTTATAGAACGCCTCGCGCGCCTTCTGCTGCTGTTTAACCAACTTGGCGCCCCTCTTTTTGTTGAGGCCGCGCTTTTTGCGCACGATCTCGACGCGGTCCTCAAAGGGAGCGGTCACCAACACGGCAATGTGGTTGGGGTTGTTACGCAACAGGTAATCGGACAGACGACCTTCGATAATGCAGCTCTCGGTCTCGCCCAGATCCAAAATCACCTGGCTCATCTTTTGGAACAACTTGTCCGAGTACGAACGCGCATCGTAGCGGTCGGGCAGAAACGCCATGTTCTCCACGGCCAGACGCTCGTCGTAGGCGGCCATCTTGTCGAGCGACTCGCCCGCGCGCAGCGAAGCACGCACCAACAGCTCGTTATCGTACAGCGGAATCCCCAGCTCATCGGCGAGGATACGACCAATCTCGTGGCCCTCGGCGCCAAAGTCGCGCGCGATGGTAATGACCACAGGACTCTTCTTATTCTCCAGATCGCTCATCGCGATTCCTTTCTCTATGTGACAAAGGGACTGTCCCTTTGCCACATTCTACGCTGCCACCATTCGCCTCTGATACGCTCTCACCAGCAGCGAGATACCAAAGTTGAGCACAAAGTACATCGCAAACACCAGGCCGTAGAGCATAAGCACCTGCGACAGATCGATCGCGTGGGCCATCACGACGTTGGCCGTGTACATGAGCTCGGCCACGTTAATGCCCGAAAGATACGAGCTGTCCTTGATGACGGTCGTGCACTGGCTAAACAGCGCCGGAATGATCGTCTTAAACGTCTGCGGCAGAATGATGTAGCGCATGGTGGCAAAGAAGCCGAAGCCCTGGCTCTGCGCTGCCTCAAACTGGCCGCGCGGAATCGAGTTGAGGCCGCCGCGCACAATCTCGGCCATAACAGCGCTGGTAAACAGCGTAAAGGCGATGGTCGAAATCACAATGTCCAAACCCTGCACCGTAAAGTAGATAAACAGGATCCACAGCAGGTTCGGCGTGCAACGGAACAGCTCGATATAGGCGCTCACCAAAATACGGAACGGGCGGGGCGCATAGCTCTTAACGAGCGCCAGCACCGTGCCAAAGATGAGCGAGAAAAAGATCGACAGCGCCGAGATCTCGATTGTCTTAACAAAGCCGCCCCAAATGTAGAGCAGGTTGGTCGCGTTGAAGATTTCCATGCGCTAGGCCTCCTCTACGTTGTCGAGCCCCAGCTCGGCCAGGCTCACGCCGCGCGGACGCTCCTTGGAGCGGCGCTCGAGCCACTGCACCAGCATGGCGAGCGGGAAGCAGATGATGAAGTACATAAGGCAGCAGACGATGTATCCCTGCAGGTAACCGTACAGACTCACAAAGTTGTCGGAACGGTACATAAGGTCGCCGCCGGCCACAAGCGCCAGCACCGACGTGTTCTTGACCAGGTTGAGCGCCTGGTTACACAGCGGCGGCAGAATGATCTTGAACGTCTGGGGCAGCACGATGTACCAGTAGGCCTGCGCACGGGTGAAGCCCTGGCTCTGGGCCGCCTCCATCTGACCGCGCGGAACCGCCTCGATACCAGTGCGGATGACCTCCGAAATGTAGGCCGCGTGATACAGGCCCACACCCAAGAAGCCCAGCACGAACGGCGCGATGCGCACCGGCTGGTCGGCACCGGTTATGGCCTGCAAAAACTGCGGACCGGCCATGTACATAAAGAGCACCTGTACGGGCAACGGGGTGTTCTGGTAAAACTCCACGTACACGCGGCTTATAGCACGCAGCACGCGCGAGCGAGTGGTAGAGAATACGCCCAGCAGTGTGCCCAGCACCAGCGACAGCAGCAGACCGGCAACGACCACTTGCAGCGTCACGCCAAAGCCCTCCCAGAAGGGCCCCATGTTTTGAAATGTCGTCGACCAACGGTCGGCGTCAAATAATCCTTCGAGCATTTGATTCCTTCCTTGGACGATGCGCCTATACAAGACCCCAGGTCTTGACCTCTTGGTCGAGCCAGCCATCGGCCAGGCGATCGCAAATCACCTGATCGACCACGGCCGAAAGGTCGCAGCCCTTCTTGGTCGCCACGCCGTAGCCCTGCTCGCCAAACTTGACCTCGGGCTGCAGCAGCTCAACGGTCTCGTTCATGTAACCGGCCAGCGTGGAGCGGTCCATGGCGAAGACGTCGATATTGCCGGCGTCGAGCGAGCTCTTGATGATGGGGTAGCCGCTAAAGGCCCTAAACTCGGGCTTGCAGCTAAAGCCGTTGTCCTTGATCATCTGCTCGATGAGGCCCTGTGTGGTGGCACCCTGGCTCACGCCAATGACCTTGCCATCCAGATCCTCAATCGAGGTAAAGCCCGAACGCTTCTTGACCATGAGTCCCACGTAGTCGGTGCGGTACGGCGTCGAGAAATCCCAGCTCTTCTTGCGCTCGTCGGTGATGGTGTAGGTCGCCGCGACCACGTCGAGTTGGCCGTTATCGATCAGCGGGCCGCGTGTCTTGGGCGTTACGTCGGTAAACTCGACAAGCTCCTGGGCGCGGGCCTCCTTGTAGCTCACGTCAAAGACAGCAGCGGCGATCTGATAGCACAAATCGACTTCCATGCCCTCAAAGCGGCCCTTGGCGGTGTCGTAATAGCCGTAGCCGGGAACATCCTTCTTAACGCCGGCATTCAGATGGCCACGCGATTTGATGGCCGCAAGCTTGGACCCCTTGTCGGAGTCCTCGCCGCTGGTGGAGTTGCCGCAACCGGTAAGCGCGGTCCCCGTCAGCGCAAGCATGCCGGCGCCCGCCAGCTGCAAAAAGTGACGGCGCGACACGGCCGCCCTCGTCATATCCGTCATGTCCATCACCGCGCCTAGTGCAGAATCTTGGACAGGAACTCGCGGCAGCGCGGGTTCTCGGGGTTATCGAAGAAGTGCTCGGGCGTGCCCTCCTCCAGGATGCGGCCGTCCTCCATAAAGATGACGCGGTCGGCCACCTGGCGCGCAAAGCCCATCTCATGCGTCACGCAGATCATGGTGATGTCCTCCTGCGCGAGCTCAATCATAACGTCCAGGACTTCCTGGACCATCTCGGGGTCGAGCGCCGAGGTCGGCTCGTCAAACAGGATGATGGGCTGCTTGGTGCACAGGGCACGGGCGATGGCGATGCGCTGCTGCTGACCACCCGAGAGGTTCTGCGGATACTCGCCGGCCTTATGCGCCATGCCAACGCGCTTGAGCGCGGCGATGGCGATCTCGGTCGCCTCCTCCTTGCTCTTCTTTTGCAGTTTGATGGGCGCGAGCGTCAGGTTGCCCAGCACCGTCATGTTGGGATACAGGTTGAACTGCTGAAACACCATGGAACTGTACTTGCGAGCCATCTCCAGGTGATTCTTTTTGGTGAGCGGCGTGCCGTCGATGACGACCTCGCCCGACGTGGGCTCCTCCAGATAATCGACGCAACGGATGAGCGTCGACTTACCCGAGCCGGAAGGCCCGATCATTACGAGCTTCTCGCCGCGCTTGACGGTGAGATTGATATCTTTGAGCACATGCAGGTCGCCAAAGTACTTGTTGAGATGCTTGATCTCGATCATGTCTGCCATGAATGTCCCTTCCCTGCGTTTACACGAGTTGAACTATTGTACAGAAAGAACCACGTTTCCGCAGCCCACACTACATTCCCGTAAAGAACCCGCAACCTTCCATCCACTCATTGGGGACAGACTTAAATGAGTACCTGCTCATTGGGCACTCATTTAAGTCTGTCCCCAATGAGTGCTCAGCCCAGCAAAAAGGGGCGCGACCATGACGGCCACGCCCCCTCAACATCAACTATGTACCGCTCGGCCCCTACGCGAGTTTGGCGCCGACGATCTTTGCTGCTGCCGGCTTATCGAAGTTGCCGCCAGTGGCCTTACCCAGAGCGCCCATGACCTGGCCCATCTGCTTCTTAGAGGTTGCGCCCAGCTCGGCGATGACCTGCTCGATCAGGGCCTCGAGTTCCTCACCCGAAACCTGCGCGGGCAGTAGGCTCTCCAGAATCTTGACCTGCTCGGTCAGGTTGTCGGTACGCTCCTGGTCGGTACCGGCCTTAATGGACATCTCCAGCGTCTCACTCGTCTGCTTAATCAGACGCTTGATCATGTTGTTGACGTCTTCCTCGGTCACATCGCGACGCTCGTTGACCTCGATATTCTTCACCTCGGCCTTAACCTGGCGAATGATAGACAGGCGAACCTTGTCCTTGGCCTTCATGGCCGCAATCATTTCCTTCTGCAGCTCTTCGTTGGTCATCTGCATATCCTCCTCAATAGCGTGGGCGGTACTCACGCGGGCACCGCCCCATGATTACTTAGTCGTCGACGAATCGTCGGTCGAACTCTTGGTGACGCCCTTCAGGCTGACGTTGTACGGCACGTCCTTGGGCATGGGGTTAACGGTGATGTCGGCGTCCTTCTTGTACTGCTCCAGCCACTCGCTGTACGCAGTGCTTGCCGCCTGCGTCTTCACCACGTTGGAGACGTACTTCTTGATGGCCTTGGGCACCTGGTTGATGTCATCGACCTGATTATCGACATGGAAGTAGTCGGTGCACTTGATGATGTGGTAACCATAGGTCGACTCGACGACTTCGCTCACGTCGCCCTTGTTGAGCCCCTCGAGCGCCGTCTGGTAGCTGTCGACGAAAGTGGTGAGCTTATCCCAGCCCACATCGCCCTTCTTCTCCTTGGAACCGGTGTCCTCGGAGTACTGCTCAACGGCGTCCTCAAAGCTCAGCTCACCGGAGTTGATCTTGTCCAAGCACTCCTGCGCTTTGGCCTTGGCGGCGGCCTTGTCCTCGTCGGAAGCGTCGGAATCGACCTTGATCAGAATATTCGACGAGCGACGGGCGTCATTGTAGTTGGACAGGTTCTCGTTGATGTAATCGACAATCTCGCTGTCCTTGGGCTTGCTTGTGGGCGCCACGGCATCCTTGAGTTTCTGCTGCGCCAGACTCTCCTTGAGCGAATCCTTGTAGGTGTCCTCGGTATAGCCATAGGTCTTGAGGGTCTTCATAAAGGCCTTGGCACCGCCCGCGCTCTTGCACGCGTCCTTCCAAGCCTTCTCGACCTCCTCATCCGACACCGTCACGCCGTTCTCCTTCTGTGCCTGTTGAAGCAGAATCTGCTGCGTGTAGGAGTCGATGAGTTGCTTGCGGTACTTCTTGGGCGTCAGGTCGTTGTCGACCAGATACTGCGCCCAGTCCTTGTCCTTGGTGTAGCCGTAGGACGTGCGCATGCTCATGATCTGCTTGGTCACGGTGTCCTCGGTGAGGTTGGTGCCGTTGATAGTAGCAGCAACACCGCCGGTCAGCTTGTAGCCCGAGGTGTCCTCAGCCTGCGACATCAGGCCGGAGCACGCCATGGCCGAGACGGAAAGCAGCATCGCCAGCACGCCGATGACCACCAGAACGATCTTGACGGTCTTAGACACGCGGGTCTTGCGCTGCTTCTTGCGAGAGCTGGAGGCGGCGCGGGCCTGCTGCTCAGGCGTCGGCGCGGCCTCGGAGTTCTTTTTCTTATTTGCCATAGTTGGCCTTTCGCATAACGAATCGAACAAACGCCATTGTGTCACAACGCAGCCCCCGCGGCACGCTTGGTGCATTGGGGACAGGTTAATCTGCACCATTTTGGTGCAAAGGGGACAGATGCGGCACTTGGCAGTTGGGGACGTTCTTTATGTGCCGGCAGTTAGGGACAGTCCCCAAGTGCCGGCAGAAAAGGAACGTCCCCAAGTGCCGGCTCAGCCCCACCTTAGAAGTGGCGGCGGATGGCGTCGACCATGCCCTGGGGCGTGGTCTGGCCGAGCACGTCGGCTGCGGCATCGGCGTCCATAAAGATGTTCATGAGCGCCTGCAGGGCCTCGACCTGGCCGCCCGGCTCGGCAATACCCAAATTGATGACGATCTGCGCCGGCACCGGAGCGCCCATGCCAGCCATAGCGTTAAATGTCACGGGCGCGGCGGGCTTCACCACCGCGATATAGGGCTTGGCCACAAACCCCGGATCGGTATGCGGAATGGCAATGTTTGCCGCCGGCATGGCAAGGCCCGTGGGATAGGCATCCTCGCGCGTGAGAACGGCGTCGAGCCAACCGTCGGCAATGTAGCCGCGCGGGGCAAGCTCGCCCTCGAGCCGCACAAACACCTCATCCGGCGTTGCACACTCCCAATCAAAAAACACCAGCTCAGGCGTAAACAGCGCTTCGTTATCCGCCATGCGCTCACCTCTCTCATCTAGTCACCTGCGACGTTCTTGAATGACTAGTCGTTAAAGAACGTCGCAGGTGACTACCCAAAACAAAGGATGGCCACGCGCGCCTTGGCGCCAATGACCACCCTGACTACTCGGCTAAATTGTACTGTGCGCCGCTAGCCGCGAGGCGCGTCAATTGCCACCTTGCCGTTCTCCAGCACGTGGACGCGACCGTCGGCGAGCATCTGCACGACCTCGGGATACAGCACGTGCTCAATCGCGTGGATGTGCTCCTCGAGCGTGTCGACATCCCAGCCCTCCTCGACAGCCAGCGCGCGCTGGGCGATGATGGGACCGTTGTCGTAGATCTCGTTGGCAAAGTGCACGGTCACGCCGGTCACCTTGACGCCGCGCGCAAAGGCATCGTCAATCGCATGCGCACCGGTAAAGCTCGGCAGCAGCGCCGGGTGTAGGTTGACCACGCGATTGGGAAACGCCGCCAGCAGAGGCGTGTGCACCATGCGCATATAACCGGCCATCACCACGTACTCGCAACCGCGCTCGAGCAGCTCGTGCGCGATGATCTCGTCAGCGGCGATGGGGTCGGCATAGACATCCTTGGACAGCGTGAGTGTCTGGATGCCCGCACGCTCGGCGCGCTGCAAGCCCTTAGCCGAAGGACGGCTCGACACCACAAGCTCAATCGAAGCATTAAGCTTGCCGGCGGCGATCAGATCGATCAGCGCCTGCAGGTTGGTACCCGAACCGCTGATGAGTACACCGATCTTGAGCGGCTCGTCCGTATCGGTGCCGGTCGGACGGGTGTAGGGCACAAAGCCCAGGCTCTCGGCAGCAGCCATCTGCTCGTTAGCGCTCATCGGAGTACACGACCTTACCGGAGCCCTCGACGCACTCGCCCACGCGGAACGGCTTCTCG
>CABTAA010000071.1 GCA_902482615.1 uncultured Collinsella sp. | reverse complement strand
GGCGGATCGGCTTTGGGCCTGGAAGCCGCAAGCGGCGTGGCCCGCGAGCTTGAGAGCCGCGGCATCGGCCTTCCCGTCGGTCCCACGCAGGTGCCTATCGTGTGCTCCAGCTGTATCTTCGATCTTGCCTTTGGCGACCCCACCGTGCGCCCCGACATTGAGGCCGGTATCGCCGCCGTGCGCGAAGCACTCGACCACACCCCCACCAAGCTCGAACAGGGCAACGTAGGCGCCGGCACGGGCGCCACCGTGGGTAAGCTCATGGGGCCTGCCACCTGCATGAAGGCCGGCCTTGGAGCTGCTGCCGTGGCGCTCGGCCCCATCAAGGTGGGCGCCGTGGTCTCGGTCAACGCCTGCGGCAACGTTGTCGACCCCTTCACCGGCGAGTGGGTTGCCGGTATGCGCGCCGCAGCCGATAGCGACCAGATCGTCGACATGGAACTCGCAGCCTTTGCCGCCGCCGGATCCATGCAGATGCCTCTCGACCGCACCAACACCACCATCAGCTGCATCGTCACCAACGTGGAACTCACTAAGGCACAAGCCACCAAGGTCTCCCAGATGGCCGCAGACGCCTACGCACACGCCATCCGTCCCACGCACACCACCAACGACGGCGACACCATCTACACCCTCGCCAGCGGCAAACTGGGCGCCCAGGCAAGCGCCGCCGTTCCCCTAGACCTGCTGGGCATGCTCGCCGTAAGGGCCCTGGAAACCGCCATCGTAAACGGAGCCAAAACCGCCAAAACCTCCCATGGAATCCCAGGTGCTGCGAAGTAATCTCACTCGACCGTCGGTCGGAGGCGGGCGGGCATTACGTTTGCTGCTCTACAGTCCTATGCAAGACGAAGGCCACATTAAGTGGCCTTCTTTGCATGCGGAACTCGCGACAAACGTAATGCCCGCCCGCCTCCGACCGACTACCAACTAATATTTTTTCAGCCCAGGCCCCTGTGTACCGCGCGTCGAAGATCTTCAAATTCAAATAACCTGACAATCGATTCTTATAGCAGAGGCCCCTTGGCCTTTAGTTTGATACAAGTTCCGCACGAGCCGGAAAGCACTTAATGTGCTTTCCGTGCGAGCAGGACTGTTCGCAGTAGCAAACTAAAGGCCAAGGGGCCCAGTCAACCTATCAGCAGCGATTACTCGGCAGCTAGTTGAATTTGAAAATCTTTGAGGCAAGACGGTATAGGCCAAGTGTGGTTTTGTCTCCGGCCCGTCCGCGCAGATTGGTGAAGAACCCGACCACGCCGTAGCGGGCACGACGATACATGCGCTCGTCGTAGGCCTTCAAATCATTCCACAGCGTCTTTAGGCGCTCGTCGGCGCAATCTTCCTCGGAAAGCTTGGTGAGCACCGAGCAGATCGCCATCATCATGGTGAAATAGCCCATCATGTACGAGCGCAGACGCGACGACTCGACATCGCTGTACAGGTGGTACGACTCCATCATGATGCACGTCACACGGAACTGCTGGTCCAGACGCTTGACCATCGTGGCCTCGTTGACACTCTGGCCCTCGCGACCGATAAAGTAGCGATAGAGGTCGATGTCGGCGTAGTACATGGTCTTGCAACGCGGCAGCGGCACGTAGGCGTAGATGTTGTCCACATAGAACGTGTGCGGCGGCATGGGAAGGTTGGACTCGCGCAGCACATCCGTGCGATAGCACAGGCTGTGCATGAGTAGGTTCTGGTCCAGGCGGAAATGACCGATCTGATCCCAGGAAAAGATCTTCTTGCGCGGCAGGGCAAATTTGTAGCCAATAGCGGTATGCGTGCCCTCGTAAACCTTCTCGTACACGTAGTTCGAGATAAACAGGTCAACGCGCTGATCGCGCTCTTCAAAGCCACGCAGAATCGACAGCATAGTCGAAAGAGCCGCAGCGTCGAGCCAGTCATCCGAGTCGACGACCTTGTAGTAGGTGCCCTGTGCCTCGCGCAGACCCGAAAGGACGGCAATACCGTGGCCGCCGTTCTCCTGGTGTACCGCGCGAATGATACCGGGATAACGTGCCTCCCACTCATCGGCCTTATCGGCCGTCTCGTCCTTGGAGCCGTCGTCCACTACGATAATCTCGATATCGGTGGCGTAATTGCTCCCCTCCAAGATGGAGGTGATGCAATGGTCCATGTCCTTGGCGGCGTTATACGAGGGAATACCGAATGTTATGACTTTATGCATGGCAGGCGATAATCTCATCCGAAAGATCGAGGGCAGAATTGGTCACGGCGTCCATATCGTAGTAACGATACTCGGCCAGACGACCCACCGGGTGGAAGTTCGTCAGGTTCTGGACGCGCTCAAGATAGCGCTCATAGAGCTCACGGTTCTCGGGCTCAAGAATGGCGTAGTACGGCGTCTCGCCCGAGCCGGGCGTATAGGCCTTGGAGTACTCCTTCATGATGGTGGTCTTGCCGGGCAGGACCTGACCGGTCATGTTCTTGAACTCGGTGATGCGCGTGTAGTCCTCGCTCGTGGTGTAGTTGACAGTGCCCACGGGCTGGAACTGGTCCATATCGAGCGTCTCGAACTTCATGTCGAGTGTGCGGTACGGTAGCGCGCCCAGATCGAGATTGAACAGCTCATCGAGCGGACCGGTGTAGACGATCTCGCCACCATAGACCTTGCCGTCGATCTTGACGGTAGTCTCGTCGATCTCAAAGAGATCGCGGGCGTCCACGTCGCAGAACACGTCGATCAGGTCGTGGTCGAGCATGTGCTCAAAGAGCGCCGTGTAGCCCTCCTGCGGCATGCCCTGGAAGGGAGCTTGCGGGAAGTAGCGGTCATCATCGCCCACAAAGACGGGAACGCGGCCGGTGATCGAGGGGTCGATCTGATCGGGCGTCTGGCCCCACTGCTTCATGGTGTAATGCAAAAAGACGTTCTCGTAGACGTAATCGGCGACCTCGGCCAAGTCGGGGTCGTTCTTCTTACGCAACTCCATAATGGGCACCTTGACATCCTTGCCAAAGGTCTCCACGAGCTTCTGGTACAGCTCCTCGCCGCGCTCGTCACCAAAGGCGAGCTTGAGACTCGCATGGTTGAAGGGCACGGGCATAAGGGTACCATTGATGTTGGCGAGCACCTTGTGCTGATAATCCGTCCACTTGGTAAAGCGCGACAGGAAATTGTGCACGCGCTCGTTAAAGGTGTGATAGATATGCGGACCGTACTCGTGGATCAGGATTCCGGCCTCGTCAGTGCAGTCATAGGCATTGCCCGCAATGTGGCTACGGCGCTCCAAAACGGCAACACGATAGCCGATGGTCTCGGCGAGACGGCGGGCGCAAACGGCACCGGCATATCCAGCACCGACGACAATCATGTCGTACGCGCCGGCGTTAAAGCCTTCAGGCAGGCCTGAGGTAATCTGCATCGATACTCCTTGTCAAAAGCCACGGGCTCGTTAGCTGGGCTTTTCTCGAACATTCTTCGAGACACATTTATCAGAGCGATTATAGCGCTAATGCGTCCTATAATGAGCTTGCCACACAAGGAAAGCTCAAGCACCGCGGCGAACATTAACGTAAGGTAAACCCGCTAGCAGCGGGTTTATTCGTGAACAGCCGGGCGCCTGGAGCTTAGCGAAACGCTTGTAAGGAGTAACATGAGCGATTTCCTAAACCGTATGAAGTCTGCCGCCAAGGCCGACCTTAAGACGATCGTCCTGCCCGAGGGCGAGGATCCGCGCACTATCGTCGCGGCCACCAAAATCATCGAGGAGGGCCTGGCAAAAATCGTCATCCTGGGCAACCCCGACGAGATCAACGTTCCCGGCGCTACCGTCATCGACCCGCGCAATGCCGAGAAGCACGAGGAGTACGCGCAGAAGTTTGCCGAGCTCCGCGCCAAGAAGGGCGTTACCATCGAGCAGGCTCGCGCCCAGGTGATGGACGCCACCTACTTTGGCACCATGATGGTCAAGATGGGCGACGCCGACGGCCTGGTCTCCGGCGCCTGCCACTCCACCGCCGACACCCTGCGCCCTGCACTTCAGATCCTCAAGACCGCCCCGGGCACCAAGCTGGTCTCGGCCTTCTTCGTGATGTGCACCGACACCCCGCAGTTCGGCACCGACGGCACGCTGATCTTCGCCGACTGCGGCCTCAACATCAACCCGTCCTCCGACGAGCTCTCCGAGATCGCCATCGCCTCCGCTCACTCCTGGTCCACCTTCATGGGCAACGTTGAGCCGCACGTGGCCATGCTCTCCTACTCCACCATGGGCTCCGCCGGTGGCGAGGTCGCCAAGAAGGTCCAAGAGGCCGTGAAGTTCTGCAAGGAGAAGGCTCCCGAGCTCGCCATCGACGGCGACCTGCAGCTCGACGCCGCCATCGTCCCCACCGTCGCCCAGCTCAAGGCTCCCGGCTCCTCCGTCGCCGGTAAGGCCAACGTGCTCGTGTTCCCCGACCTCGAGGCAGGCAACATCGGCTACAAGCTGGTCCAGCGCTTCGCTGGCGCCGACGCTTACGGCCCCATCCTGCAGGGCATCGC
The DNA here is from genome assembly GCA_902482615.1 of uncultured Collinsella sp. Taxonomy (GTDB): domain Bacteria; phylum Actinomycetota; class Coriobacteriia; order Coriobacteriales; family Coriobacteriaceae; genus Collinsella. The sequence goes on along the minus strand of CABTAA010000071.1, from coordinate 3,158 downwards.
CAAGCCGGTTAACGACCTTTCGCGCGGCTGCTCTGCCGACGACATCGTGGGTGTCGTGGCCATCACCGCCGTCCAGGCTCAGATGGCTGAGTAGCGGACATATCCCCTCGGGACCCTACAGGGTAAAGCTCTGAAAACGTCCTCGGACATGCATGAAACCCCCGCTGCGCACTTCGTGCGGCGGGGGTTTCATGCGTCCTGCGGAATATCTTCAGAGCTTTACCCTGTAGGGTCCCTGCCGCCACGTAGCAATCAGAGAATCCGGGGTGGACGGCGGCTTGGCTACGAGCTGGAGCTGAAAATCTGAATGGATGGGTGCCGTTGCTGGGAGCGCAGGCGTTGCTGATGATGATCACTTTGGAGATTGAAAGGCCGGTGGGCTTCGGCGGTTGTTGTGCCGGAAACTACATCCCAGTTTGGAGGCGGATTGTGGGATGTGGCTTCCGCTTGGGGCCTGTTTGGGAAACTTTGGGACGGAATTTTGCTTTATTGTGGGTCGCACTTTCCGCAACGTGCCTCAACCGGAAAGCGTGTCCCAGTATTTGCGCGGGAAATGGGATGGGGTTTCCGCCGTCCACCTGCTAGTAAAAAGGCCTCCGGAGCTGTTGCCCTGGAGGCCTTTCGTTTACTTGCAAATGCGCGCGTTAGTTTTTCTTGGTCAGACGCTCGACGTCGTGGGCGATCATGTATTCCTCGTCGGTGGGGATGACCATGACCGTGACGGAAGAGCCGGCGGCGCTGATGACCTGCGGGCCGTTGCCCACGGCCTCGCGGTTCTTGTTGTTGTCGATGCGCACGCCCAGCCACTCAAAGCAGTCGCAGAAGGCCTTGCGAATCGACCAGTCGTTCTCGCCAATGCCGGCGGTAAAGGTGATGGTATCCACGCCCGCCATGGAAGCAATCATGGAGCCGGCCTGCTGCATAGCCTTGTAGGCGAACATATCGAAGGCGAGCAGGCAGCGCTCGTCACCCTCGGAGGCGCGCGTACGGATGTCACGGGCATCGTTGGAGATACCCGAGATGGCAAGCAGACCGGACTGCTTGTTCATCATGTCATCGACTTCCTGGTAGCTGTAACCGCCCTCGCGCTGCAGGTAGCACACGGTAGCAGGGTCGATGGAGCCGCAGCGGGTGCCCATCATGACACCGTCGAGAGGCGTCAAGCCCATGGTGGTGTCCATGCACTTGCCGTCCTCGATGGCGCACAGGGAAGCGCCGGAACCGATGTGGCACACGACGACCTTGCGGGCCTCGCCGTTGGTCATCTCGGCAACCTTCTTGGAGATGTAGCGGTAGCTGGTGCCGTGGGCGCCGTACTTACGGATGTGCAGCTTGTCGCAGACGTCCTTGGGCAGGGCGTAGGTCTTGGCGACCTCGGGCATATTGAAGTGGAAAGCAGTGTCGTAGACCGTGACGTTGGGCAGGTCGGGATACTGCTCGAGGCAGTACTCGATAACGTTGGCCTCGGGGTTGTTGTGCAGCGGGGCGAGCGGAGCGACCTCGCGGATCTTGGCGAGGACGTCCTCGTCGACGAGGGAGGAATCGCCGAAGTACCAACCGCCCTGAACGATACGGTGGCCGATGCCCTCGATCTTGACGCCGTTGGCCTCGAGGTCCTTCAGGACGACCTCGATGGCGACCTTGTGGTCGGGGAACTCGATGTTCTCGGTCACCTTCTTGGAACCGTTGGCAGCGTGGGTGAAGGTACCGCCGGTAAAGCAGACGCGCTCGCAGGAGCCCTTTGCGGACACCTTGTGGGACTTGGTATCGATGACCTGATACTTAAGGGTCGAAGATCCTGCGTTGACGACCAGAACGTTCATGTGTCTCCCTACTAACAGGCGGTGTGGCGCCGCCAGGTTACATACGCTTCAATAATAAACCCAAACGCCCTCGCGCTCGGGTTTATTGCGTTGATATATAAGTTATCGGTGCCCGAGCTTCCGTTTCATTGCACGGAAGAGGCGTCCTCAGATGAGGTTCTCGCCCAGGTTCTTGCCGCCGAGGACGTGCATGTGGAAGTGCATGACGGTCTGACCGGCGTTGACGCCTTTGTTGGAGATGACGCGGAAACCGTCCTCCAGACCCTTGGCCTTGGCGACCTCCTGGATGGCGTGGGCCATGGCGCCCATGGTCTCGGCGGGCACGTTATCGGCGATGTCACTGTAGTGCTTCTTGGGGATCACGAGCGTGTGGACCGGCGCCTGGGGATTGAGGTCGTCGAACGCGATGACCTGGTCATCCTCGTAGACGACGGTCGAGGGGATCTCGTGGTTGGCAATTTTGCAGAAGATGCAATCACACATGGTTGGTTCCTTTCTCACAGACCAAGGTAATTATATTTGGTCGGGATGGTTAGAACGAAAGGTTGTCGTCGGTGTTGGCGGCTTCGCCGTCGGCGAGCACGTCGTTGCCGTCGACGTCCTTCAGGAGCACCGAGACCTTCTGCTCGGCATCGGACAGGCGGGTGCGCAGGCTCTTGAGGAGCTCGACGCCGCGGGTATAGCTCTCGAGCGACTCCTCGAGCTCCATATCGCCCGACTCCAAGCTGCGGATGATGAGCTCCAACTCCTGCGAGGCCTGCTTGTACGTAAGCTGCTCGACCGGGGTCTTCTCTGCCATATCTGTTTCCTTTCCTAAAGGTTTATCGCTATGAAACGCGGTCTACTCGACCGTATCGACCGTTGCCGCCACGTTGCCGTCTGCCATACGCACGCGGATGGCGTCGCCGGGCTTAAAGGTCTTGGCGCTCGTAGCCACCCCATCATCGCTGTACGCGATGGAATAGCCGCGGGCAAGCACCTTGAGCGGCGACAGGGCATCGAGTGAGGCTGCCGCACGGCCCAGGTCGGACGCTGGTTTACCAAGCATCGTGCGCCCCTGATGCTCCAGGCGGGAACTCGCAAGCGTGAGCGCATGGCGCTTGCCATCGAGCCCCGAGGTGCTTGCGATCAGACGCTCGGGCAGGCGCTCAAAGTTGGAGCGGAATGTCCCGACCGAGCGTGCTATGGCGCCCGACAGGCGATCGGCAGTCAGCGCAAGCTCCGATTCGCGACGCTCGACCATAAATGTTGGGTCGTTGAGACACGGGCGGCATGCGGCGGCATCGAGTGCATCGCCCAGACGGGCCGTATAGGTATCCCAGGCGCGGCGACCAC
>CABTAA010000070.1 GCA_902482615.1 uncultured Collinsella sp. | reverse complement strand
CGTGAGCGTCGTGACGTTGTCGCCGGGGGTCACGACGGGCTCGACCTCGCGGCGGACAACCTTCACAAAGTGCTTGAGCTGCATCTTGTGCGGCAGCGCCGGGTCGACGGCCGGAATCTCCATCTGCAGCGGCTTGTGCCAGTTGGAGGCGCCGTCGTAGGAGAACTGGTGCAGGCGGGGCAGCGAAAGGGCACCCAAGGTTCCGCCGATAAAGTAGGCGTCGGCGTCGAAGGGGCGGTACTGCGGATCCTCGCGAGCGGTTGCCTCCCAGTTCCAGGGGCTGGCGGTGGCGTCGGAGATGGTCATGCTCGCAAGCGCGCCATCGGCAAAACGGACGTTGACCACGGCGGAGTCCTCGGTCTCAAAACCGCGGGCGGCGCTGGACTGCATGCCCTGGACGGCAACGGGCTCGCCCAGCAGGTAGCGGAGCAGGTCGACGTCGTGCACCAGGTTGACCAGGATCGGGCCGGCGCCCTTCTTGCGGCGCCACTCGACATCGAAATACTCGTCGTTCTTATAGATCATGTAGTGGAAGCTCGACACGGTGAGCTTGCCCAGCTCGCCGGACTCGATGATCTCCTTGGCCTTGTTGACGAAGGGGTTGTGGCGACGGTGCTGACCCACGAGCACGGGCACGCCAGCGGTCTCGGCCTCGGCGGCGAAGGCCTGGGCATCCTCCAGGTCGTTGGAGATCGGCTTTTCGACCAACGGCACGATGTTGCGCTTCACAGCCTCGCGGGCAACGCCCAGGTGTAGGTCGTTGGGCGTGGCGATGATGACGGCCTCGGGCTTGACCTCGTCCATCATCTGGGCGGGATCGGTATAAAACGGCACGCCGGCGGCCTCGGCCGTGGCGCGGGCGCCCTCAAAGGCGTCGGCGATGGCGACGAGCTCGGCCTCGGGCTCCTCGGTGACAAAGCGGATGTGGTTGCGGCCCATGGCGCCGGCGCCGATAACGGCAATGCGGACGGGATTGAGCTCAGACATTTCGACTCCTTAATACTGGTGGCGGTGGAATGCGACAAAGGGGCTGTCCCTTTGTCGCATCGGTAAAACTAGGCGGACTTCTTCTTGCTGTCGGAGACCATCATGTAGACGGTGAGCACGACGGCGATGGCGGCGATCACGATGGCGCCGTAGAAGGACTGCTGGTAGGCAGCGCTGCCGGCCTCGGCGTGATACAGCACGGCGGTGATGGGCTGGCTGATCCAGGTGGAGGCGGCGTAGCCCAAAAACATGATGCCGTAGTTGACGCCGATGTTGCTGGTGCCAAAGGCGCCACCGGTGAGCGGCGGGTAGATGACGAGCAGGGCGCCAAAGCTAAAGCCGAGCAGGGCGAGCGCCACAAAGAACATGCTCTGTGTAAAGCTCATCGACATGATGACGAGCGCGACGATGGTGACGACAAGGCTGATGAGCAGCGACTTATAGGCGCCGAGCTTGTCGATGATCTGGCCAAAGGACAGGCGGCCAACCAGGTTGGCGCAGGTGTTGACGGAGACGACCACGCCGCCGAGGGCGACGGCTGCGGCGCTTGTGGGGTCGGCGAAGAGCTGGACGGCGGCGATGGAGGCAACCTTGCCCACGAGCAGGGTGCCCGCGGTGGCGGCGAAGGCGAAGGTGACGATGAGGACCCAGAAACGCGGGGTCTTGACCATCTCGCCCGGGGTGAGGTCGCCGAAGGTACCGGCGTGCGCGCCGCCCTTGGGGGCCTCAAAGCCCTCGGGCAGCCAACCGGCCTCGGGGGCCTTCAGGAACAGGGCGGAGGCGGCAATCGTCACAAAGAAGATGACGCCGAGCGCCTTAAGGGCTCCAAAGATGCCCAGATTCGGGATGAGCAGCGAGGCGAGCACCGGGGACAGCACGGCGGGGCCGGCGGTCGAAGCGGCCAGGGTGATGCCTGAGGCGAGGCCCTTCTTGTCGATGAACCACTTTTGGCCGGTGGTGAGCGCCGGGTTGTAGCCCAGGCCGTTGCCGATGGCGGCGACAAGCGAGAACCACAGGTAGAACTGCCACGGCTCGGTGACGGTGCCGGACATGAACCCGCCCAGGCCGTAGCACACGGCGGCGGCGATCACGACGTTGCGCGGGCCGATCTTATCGGAGATGCGGCCGGCGAAGATGCCCGTCACGGCCATGATGGTCTGAAAGACCGGGAAGGCCCAGGTAAGAGCGCTGGACCACTCGGGGTAGACGGCGAGCAGGTTCTTGCTCACGACGGAATACAGCGCGATGGAGCTGATGAAGAACATGGTGACGCACGCGGCGGAAAGCACGACGGCGCGACCCTTGCTGGAGTTGCTGGAAGCCATTTGACTCTTTCTAATCGATACGGGGGAGGAGCGGGCGTGTCCGCGGGGCCTCTCTGTCAGGTTGGTTTACTGGTCGGTCGGCTTGGCGACGCCGGACTCATCGGACCAAAGCTCGACACCCTTGTTCTTGAGGTAGTTGTCGGCATAGGCGCGACGGCCGCCGGGCTTGGCGGTGAGATCGCCCATCATGTTGGAGAAGCCGCCGTCGACCTTGATGGCGTCGCCGGTGGTAAAGTCCGAGCGCTTGGACGCCAGGAACATGACGGCGTTGGCGATATCGCTGACCTCGCCGATGCGGCGCGTGGCGATCAGACGGCTGCGGCTCTTCTCGACCTCGGGGTCGGCGTAGAAATTGGCCGACATCGGGGTCTTAACGAAGCAGGGCTCGACGCAGTTGGAGCGGACGCCGTAGGGGCCCCACTCGGCGGCGAGCATCTTGGACATCATGTTGACGCCGGCCTTGGTGGAGCTGTACACGCCCGAGAACGTCTCGGGGGAGTGGCTGGCAACGGTCGAGATGTGCGCCAGGCGACCCTGGCCGGCCTTGATCATCTCGCGACCAAAGCGCTGCGAGGTGATGAAGTAACCGGTGAGGTTGACGTTGAGCACCTGCTCCCAGTCGCTCAGCGGCAGGTCCTCCATGGCGGCGAAGCGCAGGATACCGGCGGTGTTGACGAGGACGTCGACGCGGCCGAAGTTGGCGATGGTGGCGTCGACGGCAGCCTGAACCTCGGCCTCGTCGGTGGCGTTCATCTTGTAGCCCTCGGCGTGGATGCCAAATTCGGCAGCGAGGTCGGCGGCAGCGGCCTTGACCTTCTCCTCGTCCAGGTCGAGCATGACGACGTTGGCGCCATTGCGGGCGAACTCGCGGCAGATCTCGGCGCCCATACCGCCGAGCGCGCCAGTCACGGCGCAGACATCGCCCTCGAGCTTAAGCCAATTGCTCATAGGAACTTCCCTTCTTGTGCCTCCCGGTGGGTCGCTCCCATTAACCGACCCACGTGGTTTTCGCTGGTTATCGTATGCTTTGCATTTGCGCAGGTGAATTGCATATTTGTTAGAATTGTGTTAACCATAGGTTTATACTGTGCGATGCAGTTTATTCTCAATGGGCGCGTGACCTGCGAAAACAACCCCCTGTGGCACCATGCGGTCACAGGCGCGAAAACGGGAGATTGACGTGTACGATCGACGACTCGAGGCCATATCGGCCGCCGCGGAGCTGGGAAGCTTCTCGCGTGCGGCGGCAAAATTGCGTGTGTCGACTCCGGCGCTCGTCAAGCAGGTGTCGGGCTTCGAGGCCGAGTTCGGCATCACGCTGTTCGAGCGCTCGCACTCGGGCGTCAAGGTGACGCCGGCCGGCGCACTGCTGGTGGATGACGCGCGCTCAATCATGCGGCAGTCCGAGGACGCGTTGCGCCGCGCCCGACGCGCGGCGGGCGATGGCGGTGCCGTACGCCTGGGCGTGTCGATGATGTGCCCGGGGCGCCAGACGCTTTCGATGTGGACGGGCGTGCACGAGCTGGAGCCATCGCTGCGATTCGAGATCGTGCCGGTAAGCGACCTCTACGACGAGCGCGAATCCGTCATGCGCAGCCTTGGTCGCGAGGTGGATGTGGTGCAGTCGAGTTTTTCTACCCCACGCTGGGGCGACACTTGCCAAAAGCTCCGCATCGTCAACGTGCCGTTTTATATCGACCTGCCGCGCACGAGCCCGCTGGCGCGCAAGAATCGCATTACGGTCGCCGACTTGGAGGGCATGCGCCTGCGCGTACTGCGCCACGGCAACGATGCCATGGACAGTCTGCGTATCGATCTTTTGGCAGACGGCGGCGTGGACGTGATCGACGTGGATAGCTTCGACTTTGCGCTCTTTAACGAGGCGGAGGAAAAGGGCGACGCGGTTCTCACCTGCGGAGCGTGGTCGGGGGTGCACCCGGCCTTTGTGGGCGTGCCGTTCCTGTGCGGTCGCGAAGTACCGGTCTTTCTGCACTACCCGCTCGAGCCCACCCTCCAAGTCCAAAAATTCGTCAACGCCATGGCACAACTTCTCAAATAGCTAAAAGAGCCCCGTCCCAAATGAGCTGCCCTTTGCTACGGGTTTAGCGGTCCTCGCGTTGCGGATCGGCCGTCTCGGCTGCCTTTACGCGGTTCTTATCGACGTACATGTTCTTGTCGGCCTGGGAAAAGAGTTCGCGCATGGTAGGCGGCTCGTCAAAATCGCTGGAAAGCGCATAGCCCACCGCGTAGCTGATGGGCATATCGGGGTGGGCTTCGGAATACTCGTTCACGTTCGCGCGAATCCGAGCGAGACAAGATTCCACTGCGGCTCGGTCGGCATCCCGCAGTACCGCGATAAACTCATCGCCGCCGTCGCGGCTCACAAAGCAGGTCTCTGACGCCACGCACCCCAGCTGCTGGGCAAAAGAACGGATGCATTCGTCGCCCTTCTCGTGGCCGAAGTTGTTATTGACCATATGCAGATTGTTAAGGTCGAAGACGCACACCGCAACGGGCGCCTCCGCGGAGACAGGCTGCTCCTGCCCCAAGATCTCCTCGCACTTGTTCTTATTGGGCAGTCCCGTGGCTTCGTCGAGATAGACTTTGTTCTGCAGTTCGCGATTGAGCGCGGCAGTTCGCACCGCGCGAACAAGTTCGACCGCAAAGGTCGCCACCAAGCCCATGATGTCGATGATCACCAAGCCCTCGAGATAGTTGAGCGCCGACGCCTTCTCCTGAGAGTAGTCCTCTGCGAGTCGCGTAGCATCGTCGCAAATGCCAAAGAACTCCTCGCTCATAGGGATGATGTCGGTGTTCTCATAGCCGACTTCGCGCACGCGGATGATCTCGGCTCAAAGCTCATCAAAATAATTTGCAAGCTCGGTCATCTTTGCCTGATACTCGTCGTCGTCGAGACGGACGAGGTTGAGGTCGTCACTTCCGTAACGCAAGCCGTTGATGTATGAATCCACGGCTTTAAGCAGGTCATCTTGAGGCTGGCCCGCATCCTCGAGCTTAACGATTCGCTGCGTGGTACCGCGCACCAGACCGGCGTAGTTGACCACACGCGCCGTGCCCTGGATATCGGAGACGAGCAGCATAACATTGATGAAGAAGAAGATGAGAACTGCCGTGAGCACCATCATGAGCAGGCGCACCGCCTGGCCGGCCTTCTTGGCGACAGAAGTATTCACAAGTTCACTCCCCTAAATGACAAAAGAACAGGTAGCACGCAGTGTGCTGAAATTCATGGGTGGTTAACTCTACCATATGGGCCAGCAGCCTCAAACTGCAGCAGACGCTCGTCCAAATTGGCGTGACGCTTGCCTTGTTGTTCTTGACCTGGCCGCGCTATCGGACATGCTTCTGGTCTTGGATCGCCATGGGAAGGCTCATCCCGTTTTGTACGTCCAGAGTGGGATGCGGCTTCCCAAAGGTGCCGTTAGGGGAAACCACACCCCGGTTTATGCCCTTGAAATGGGATGCCGTTTCCCGGAGGGGGCCCAGCGGGAAACGGCATCCCGTTCTGGGCCCGAAAAGTGGGATACGGTTTCCGGCCGGCATGAAAAAAGCCTCCGCAGCCCGTGTGGCTGCGGAGGCTTTATTCGTTGCGGCGCATTGTGTTTGGGTCGCTGAGATGAGTCGATTTGCCCCGAAAGAGGAGGGCATTGACCTTAGGGTCATGCCCGACGAATGAGCGGCAAATCGGCCATCTCGGCGGGCCGAACTACTCCAGCTCAAACGCTCCGGTATAGAGCTGGTAGTAATATCCGCGCTTGGCGATCAGCTCGTCGTGGTTGCCGCGCTCGATGATGCGGCCGTGGTCCAGGCAGATGATCGCGTCGGAGTTGCGCACGGTGGACAGGCGGTGTGCGATGACAAACGTCGTGCGGCCCTCCATGAGCTTATCCATGCCAGCCTGCACGATGGCCTCGGTGCGGGTGTCGATGGAGCTCGTGGCCTCGTCCAGGATCATCGCCGGCGGATCGGCGACGGCAGCGCGTGCGATCGAAATCAGCTGGCGCTGGCCCTGCGACAGCTGCGCGCCGTTGCCGGTGAGCATGGTGTCGTAGCCGTCGGGCAGGCGGGTGATAAAGTCATCCGCGCCGGCGAGCTTTGCCGCCGCGATGCACTCCTCGTCGGTAGCGTCCAGGTTGCCGTAGCGGATGTTATCCATCACGGTGCCGGTGAACAGGTTTACGTCCTGCAGCACCACGCCCAGCGAGCGGCGCAGATCGGCCTTGCGGATCTTGTTGACGTTGATGCCGTCGTAGCGAATCTTGCCGTCGGCGATGTCGTAGAAGCGGTTGATGAGGTTGGTGATGGTCGTCTTGCCGGCACCGGTGGCGCCGACAAACGCGACCTTCTGACCCGGCTTGGCAAACACGGACACGCCGTGCAGCACCTCGTGGTCGGGCGTGTAGCCAAAGTCGACGTTGTCCATGACCAGGTCGCCACGCAGCGGCACGTATTCGATCTCGCCGGTCGCGCGGTGCGGATGTTTCCACGCCCACATGCCGGTGTGGTGGTCGGCCTCCTCGAGCTGCCAGGTGTCGGGGTTCACCTGCGCGTTGACGAGCGTCACGTAGCCCTCGTCGGCCTCGGGCTTCTCGTCGATGAGCTCAAAGATGCGGTCGGCACCGGCGAGGCCCATGACCACGGCGTTGATCTGCTGCGAGATCTGGCCGATCTGTCCGCAGAACTGCTTTGTCATGTTGAGGAACGGCACCACGACGGCGATGGACAGCGCCATGCCCGAGATGCTCAGGTTGGGCACGCCCAGCGCCAGGAAAATGCCGCCTGCCAGTGCGACCAGCACGTAGAGCAGGTTGCCCAGGTTCATAAGGATGGGCATGAGGATGTTGGCGTACATGTTGGCCTTCTGCGAGACCTCGAAGAGCTTTTCGTTGCGCTCGTCAAAATCGGCCTCGGCGGCAGACTCGTGGCAGAATGCCTTGACGACCTTCTGGCCGTTCATGACTTCCTCGATATGGCCCTCGACCACGCCGAGCTCGGTTTGCTGCGCAATAAAGAAGCGCGCGGAGTTGGAGCCGAGCAGCTTGGTCATAAAGGTCATAAAGGCGACGCCTGCCACAATGACCAGGCACATCCAAACGCTGTAGTACAGCATGATAAAGAACACCGTGACGATGACGATGGTCGTCATGAGCAGGTTGGGCAGCGACTGGCTGATCATCTGGCGCAGCGTGTCGATGTCGTTGGTGTAGTGGCTCATGATGTCGCCGCGCTGGTGCGTGTCGAAGTAGCGAATCGGCAGGTCCTGCATGCGGTTGAACATCTTCTCGCGCAGCTTCTCGAGCGAGCCCTGCGTGACGATGGCCATGGCGCGGTTCCAGAACAGCGAGGACAGGATGCCGACGCCGTA
>CABTAA010000069.1 GCA_902482615.1 uncultured Collinsella sp. | reverse complement strand
CTGGTGTCGTCGGCGCTTTCCGTGTTGGCTGCGCTGGTGCCGGTGGATGTTGCGCTGCTGTCCCCTGCGGTGTCTGCTGACGCATTTGTGTTGGTGCCGTCTTTGGCCTTGCTCGTGTCGCTGCTCGTGTCGGTGGCTTGCGCCTGTTGCCCGGCGGTCTCCTGAGGCTGAATCGCCTCCGCAATGGCTGCCATAGGCATCGTCGCGCTCACCATGGACGTGCACGCGATCGCGCAGAGCAGGTAGTAAAGGGATCGTTTCATAGCGGAGCCTCTCGGTGAGCAGCCAATAGGGTCCGAAGGCAGCACCAGGCCAGCACTCCGCACATATTTTGTTGGGGTTAATTTTACGGGAACCCCAGTCAACATCAGCGAACTTTCTGGGGAATGTTGGGGAGGGGGAGGGCTCGCTTTAGTCCCCGGCGGCGCTCTGACCCGTGCTTCGTTGACTATGCCTGATGCGGCAACTCCAGCATGAGGTCGCCTTGCGCCTCTTCGAGACTCGCCACCGAGACCTTCCAGGAAAAGTCCGCTAGGCTGCCGCCTAGTTTATTGCGGCTTACGACCGGGCAATAAGCGGGCGTCTCAACATGTTGGTCAAGCAAAATCTTTTGTTAATTTCGAACAGGTATTCGATGTGGATGACTTTGTACCGGGCGAAAGCGATTGAGTCTAATTATGTTTTCATGCAGGTCAAGGGTGCTGTCTACAAGGGGATGAGCTGACTCGTAATTTCGCGTGAATAAGTTCCGCATTATTTTAGCTGCGTTTACCTGTTAAAACACAACATCTTGTGCTCATCATCAAAAAAGAATACAGGATATGGAACTGGCGAAGGGCTACAATTGAAACAACGAGAAGCGTCGTTTCCCCATTACAACCTAATTGTTCGGAAGGAGTCGGAAGGAATAGCTGTCAAAATCGAGGCCATATTGATGGTCCATTAAATTTCTTTAGGGGCGTGTGCGCTTATTGGTCAACAGCAGTATGCGCTCCTGTTTGCTCAACTCATTTACAAATTGCTTTTCTTCAGCAACCTTTCACTTGCGTGGCAGGGCTGGATAGTGCGCAAAAATTGCGGAGGATGGCTTCTGGATTATTGGAGGAGTGAGATTATTGGTCAATAACTTTCTTAATGAGTTGCTTGGGAAGATTTCTGCTTATGATCTGTTCAATGTGCTCATACCCGGCGCACTCGTAACATATTTCGCCAGTCAGACACCGTTGGGCAGTTTTATCGATTGTTCTAACTGGATGGCGTTATCTGTGATGAGTTATGTTCTCGGGCTTATTGCTTCACGGATTGGCTCTCTCTGCATTGAGCCGTTGGTTCAAAACCTGAAGCCTACCAGAAAACGGGACTATTCTGCCTTTGCGTATGCTCAGAAAAACGATCCTAAGGTCGAACAGATCCTAATGATTTCAAACATGTATCGCAGCATGGCTGGGGCGGGTGTTTTGCTCGTCATTGTTCTGCTCGCATCGTTGCTGCCGGAATCTTTTCGATTTGAAGCGGCTTTTGTGACCCTATTCGCTTTTACTGTTCTGTTTGTTATCGCTTGGGTCAAGCAGGAATGGTATGTAGAAAAACGAATCAACTTCAATCTTGAGGAGTGTGATAACCATGAGCGAGATTAAGTCTCTGTCCGTTGATAACGGCGACATGTTTTATATCAATCACAATACTGATAACTTCAGCATGATTGACTGTAATATTACCGATGAGCGTAAGTCGGAAATCCTTGATGAGGTCAAAAACCTTGCAGGGAAAAAGGGCGTCGTTCGTTTTATCAGTACGCATCCGGACCAAGATCATATCCAGGGTATTGAGTATCTTGATGAGCTCGGGCTTATCAAGAATTTCTATTGCGTTGACAATAATGTCTCTAAGTCCACAGAGACCGAGAGCTTTAAAAAGTATAAGGAGTTAAAGGGGTCGTCGTGCGCTTACAAAATATACAAGGGGTGTAAGCGTAAATGGATGAACGTTTCTGATGGTGAGCGAGGCTCTGCTGGGATTAGCGTCCTCTGGCCCGATGAGAATAATGAGACCTTCCAGGATGCTTTGCGGGATGCAGAAAGCTCTGATAAACCCAATAATATTAGTCCTGCGATTCTCTACTCGCTTGAGGAAGGGGTCCGTGCACTTTGGCTTGGTGACATGGAGAATGACTACATGGTGGCGATCGAAGACAACATTGAGCTTTCGCCTGTGGATGTTCTTTTTGCGCCGCATCATGGTCGGAAGTCCGGTCGCGTTCCTAAGACATGGCTGGATAAGCTGGATCCTCGGTTGATCGTTGTGGGAAAAGCTCCGTCAGACGAGCTTGAGTATTACTCGAATTACAACACTCTGACACAGAACAGCGCTGGCGATATTTTGTTCTGTTGCGAGGCCGGTAAGACTCACGTTTACGTTGGATCTCCTTCTTACAGCGTCAATTTCTTAGACCGAGACCCTAATGCTTCGGTTGTGAAGGGTTCGCTGTATTATTTGGGCTCTTTTGATTGCGGTGATCGCTAGTCGTCCGCCGTTCGGCTTATCCGATTTTGTTGCGTTCGGGCCTGTCTGTGCTTTTGTATGGCAGGCCCCTTGCTCATTGCTATGTTGCTTCCGGTAATTGTGTCGAGGCATTGGCGCGATGAATCCAGTTGATTGCTTGCTCAGTCACTCTGGCATGTAAGGGGTGCGGACTGTGAATATGGAGTGACTCTCCCAACTAAACACATTAATATGGAGACTCGAGCCAATCATCGAGAACGGAGATCTGATGACCGACGCTAATAGAAAGCCGTGGCTTACGGCGTCCGAGCAGATTGATCATCTCAAATCGAGGGGTGTCCATTTCTCGCTGATGAGCGAAGACGATGCGAGAGCTTACTTGGAGAAGAACAGCAACTATTTTCGCCTGCGTGCCTATCGGCTTGGGTTTCCTAAAGTTGAAGAAGGAGCCCGCAAGGGAGAGTATGCAAATCTAGATTTTAAGATGCTGGTCGATTTGTCGATTGTCGACATGCTCCTTCGTTATGAAATGCTGCCGCTTACGCTTGATGTGGAACATTTCGCAAAGGTAAAACTATTAAAGCGCATCGAGACAGAGGGGGAGGACGGCTATGCAGTCGTCTCGGACTTCATTTCCTCCTACGATGGCACGAAGCCAGATGGAACGCCATGCAATTCGCTCAAAGACGAGATTCTCAGATGCAAGAACAGTCCCTACACTGGTGGGTTGATTGCCAGGTATGCTGATTTCGACTTCCCCGCGTGGGCGTTTGTCGAAGTAATTTCTTTTGGCTCGTTTCTCTATTTTTACAAGTTTTGCGCCAATAGGTTTGACGACCGCGAGATGCTTAAAGAGTTCTATATTCTTCAAGCAGTCAAGTCATTAAGAAATGCATGCGCTCATAATAGCTGTATTTTGAATAACCTGCGTGCTGATAGACCGCAATTTAAGCCAAGCTACGTTGTAACGCGGGAGTTGTCGACCATAGCCGGCATCGGTCTCGACCAGCGTAAGTCAAAGATGAGCAATGACCGTATGCAGCAGATTGTCACTACGCTATATGCGCACAGGAAACTTGCTTCGCAAGGCGTTTTAGAGCATCGCGCAAAGAGCCTATCTGTGTTTGTTCAAAGAATGAATAAGCACGTCGATTACTACCGGGGCAATCTTCAGGTGTCTACTGGATTTGACTTTCTTACGAAGGTGATTAGTGCGTGGTTTCCGGTGGACGCTGATTAACGATGAATCTGTGACGAGCGTTGCCGCAACGCCTTGGATGCCAAAAAAGAGCTATGCTTTCTTCACAACAAAAAACAGAAGCCTTTCTTTGGCCGAAGTTTTGCAAGGGGGTTCCTTCCCTAGGGAGGGCATCCCCTATTTTTATGGATGGCGCAGTTTTTATGTGTGGTGTGCGTCGACGAATGTAGTGGCGACGCTTTGATGTGGGTAAGGTGACCAAAGCCACGGTCGCCAACACTTCCATATCCAAGGCCAAAACCGCGACTTACTCGGCACTCCCCAAGACCGCCGATAGCAACTGGACCGCCGCATCTACGGTGCTTCTTCTGCTAAGAATAGCGATTCTGATCGCGTCGGAAATGTTGGTGTAACCGCACGGCTGCTTCATCCATCCTTTCCGAGTGGTCTCGCCAAATTGCCCGTCCGGGAGAACAATAGATCGAGCGCTGCGCCCTGCTCCCGGGGGTGAGGCCCTCTTGATTAAACTGCTCACTTTTAAATAACCCTGTGCTCAATTCTCTGTGGCCATTTGAGGAAGATGAGCTCGATTTAAGTGAGTTGTTCGAGTATCTGAGGGCGTTCATCACGGACGATCGCAAGATAATCCACGGTAATAGCGAGCTGAGACGGCTTATTAGAGAATATGATTTCCTTAAATACAAGAAGGCCTTCGACATATCGGCTACTAGTGAGTAATCCCACCTAGCGTCTGTGAAGAAGGCCATCATTGTAGACTATGGCATCTGAGCGTATAGTGCGAACACCACGTGCAAATGCAAACTTAATATAACGCTTTCTATAACGCTTTCTGCTTGAAATCACAATGGTGTCTGTTTCGATCTGCCAATCAAGGGAAGATGGTGTAGAGTATCTTCCTGCAATACAAAAGCTCTTTGGGAGCTTTAAGGGTGACGCTTTCAAACTTGAGAGTGTTGCCCTTTTTTCATGTATGCATTGTGTGACGTACTGGCCAAGCACCATCCCGACAATGGAATGATCGAGCATGGGCGGCTTCTACTGGTTGACGTGATCGTGGTCAAACAAGTGATATCGATTAGAATTAAATCAATTGCGCTGGAAGCCTTCGGGCGACACCTGAAGAGGGCTGATGCGTCGGCCCTCTTTTTTGTTTGGATGTAAGATTCGGCCTGGCAAAACAAGGATCTCATTTGGGGAGAAACAAACATCCGGTGGTTTTCCGCTTCGGGACGCGCGGTTTAAGCGTGCTTTTCGGAAGTGCGGGGAAAAATCGGAAACCTCCGAGCGTAAACCGAATTTCGACAACAAAACCGCAGGTCGCGGAAGGCTAAAACAGGGGTCTGGTCTGTCGATCTCGGTTTTTCACCGCACTTCCGGAAACGCCTGACGGAAGTATGCGGTAAATTTTGGAACCGTCGAGCACAATGACCATTTCATGAAAAGTAACCGCAGGTAGAAGCGTTGCCGCTATTCAGTGTGGTCTGCATTTCAACAATTTGCCGCATACTTCCGGAATTTGCACAAGCTCGACTGGGTTGTTTGTCGTTTGGTGCTGATGAATCTTGCCTGGACCTTGTTATTTGTATTTAAATATTTACACTTAACTTATAAGTTAAGTGTAAATAGAAATGGGAGGTGGCCCTTGGTAGAAGGATATGAACTTGTCGAATACGGAGACCCCAAGGGCCGACTATTTTAGGTACTGACGACTTCTCCTGACAACTCTCAATTCCAGAAAATGTTGTCAGACCCTAAGCGGAAATTAACCGCTCGAACAATGATCGGCCAGAATAGCGCGTCAGCTTCTGGAGCCTGGGCGCTGACTTTTATGCCTGGCTTCTGAAACGGAGAATACAATGAAAAAAGTAGATCTATCTGATTTTTATGCCGAAACTGAAAGTAGCGAAACGCGCGCTTATGAACATGCACTAGATATTGAGTTTATTGTTCATCGCGAAATGAAACGTTTGGGATTGAGTAAAAGTGAGCTGGCAAATCGTATGGGCATAAGCCTTCAGTCGCTTTCTAAGCTCTTGAATTCTCAACCTAATATGACTCTAAAGACGATTGCAAAGTTCGAACTTGCTCTGGGCATTAAGATCGTTCCGCAGGTTATCGTCAGCTATTCCAAAGAACTGCCGTTTCTTTCATCCAATGATTCCGTGCGAGAGCAATGTACATTGCCTGCCATTCTCCCTGCAGAGCTGTCAGCAGATTGCGATGTGCCTTTTCAGAGCGAATAGCAGTCTCTCAATGAGCCTGAGTCGGACGAGTTGCCATCCCCACATCCTTTAAAAAAGTTCTTAAAACAGCCTTAAAGGCGCTCCAGCTCGCGTTGACAGCGTACAATACGCATGTTTGACTATGACAAATGTGGATTTTAGGGGAGGGGTGCGCCATGGAGGTGCTGGTTGTTGGCAACACCGCATATGTTGACGATGACTTTTGTGCCAAGGCGTTCCCCGGGGACCATGTCCAGGTCGTCGCTGCCGCGGAAGCGCGCCGCGACGAGTCATCGCCCCATGCCTCGTGGAAAGAGCTTCTGCAACACCTGGATCAGGCCTACGAGTTCGACCGCGTGGTCTACCTATCCAATTACCTTACCCCGCATACCGATACCGTGGGCGATATCGAGACGCTGCGCTCGGTCTTTCGTGCGTGCGCGGGTCGCCGGGCCCAACTGCTGTATGTAGCGGGGCCCGCGGGTGCCGAGGGCGCCGCCGATGCCGCGGGGCGAACGGGCAAGGGCATTATCGCGCACGCAGCCAACGACCTGTGCCGCTACTACGCTGCTCGCGAGGGCGTTCAGACCAAGATTCTGCGCGTGCCGTTCCTGTATACCGCGTCTGCCGCGCTGGAGGACCCGTTTTTGGTGCCGTTGTTCGACGCGTGCTCAACCGGATCGGTCGCTCTGCAGGGCGCGCAGGATGCGGCGTTTCCCCTGCTGTGTGCCGAGGAGCTTGCGGTGCTGGTACGCCGTATCTTCGATAGCTGGGATGGTAACTTTGAGACGCTCGACGTAGCCGATACCTTCCATCACACGGCGGGTGAGGTGGGCGACGCCCTCAAGGCGCTGTTCCCCGGCCTTGCCGTTGCCTATGGCGATTCTGCCGGCTACGCCCTGCCCGCCAGCGACGTCGCTCGCGTGCGCTATGGCTGGTTTCAGCGCTATGACTTGCTGCGCGATCTCTCGACCATTCAAGCGCGTTGGGATGCTGGCCGCGCAAAGAAGGTCAACCCCTTGCGCGCCGCCATCGACCGCATCCAGATGCGCACGCTGCCTATTAAATGCCTAGAGACGGGCGTTGCCTGGGTTCTGTTCGAGGTACTGGAGCATCTGTTCTCACAATCGGTCCAGCTCAACGTGCTCGATTATCGCCTGCTCTACGTGGTGCTGATCGGCACGCTGTATGGCTTGGACTTTGGCCTGGTTGCGGCGCTGCTGGCGTCGGTGGGTTTGGCAGCCAGCTACTTTACTCAGTACGGCTATACCTTCCAGGGTCTGTTCTACGAGCCGTCCAACTGGCTACCGTTTATTGCGTACTTTGTGGTGGGTGCCGTGTGCGGCTATGTGCAGCTGCGCAACAGCGAAGCCATTAGGGCGGAGCGCGATCAAAACGAGCTCGTGCGCAACCGCAATACGTTCCTTACGCAGCTCTACCACGACGCGATCGAGGACAAGCGCGCGTACAGGCGCCAGATCGTGGGTCGCCACGACAGCTTTGGCAAGATCTTTGCCGTGACGCAGGAGCTCGACGTACTCAACCCTCGCGACATCTATCGCAAGTGCTGCGAGCTTCTGCGCGAGATCCTCGAGAACGATTCGGTGGCGATTTACCATGTTTCGGGCGGGGCATTTACACGCCTGGTGGCAGCAAGTCCCGCGATTGCCGAAGATGCCGCACGCTCGCTCACGCTTGAGCAGCTTGCACCTCTTTTGGGCGACGGGGGCCGTTCGAACCTGTGGGTGAACCGCGAGCTGACGCCGGGGCTTCCCATGTTTGGATACACGATCGAGCGCGACGGGG
>CABTAA010000068.1 GCA_902482615.1 uncultured Collinsella sp. | reverse complement strand
GGCAAGATTCTCAAGCGCCTGCTTGGATGCGGCGTCGGCGTGCATCGGCCGTGACACGCGCCTTTCGGGCACCATGCTCGAGAGTGCTCTGACCGCCGGCATTATGGCCGAGGGCGGCCGTCCGCATTGCTGCGGCGTTATCCCCACGCCCGCCGTGGCGCTGCTCACCGTCCAAAACGAGCTCGATGGCGGTATTGTCATCTCCGCTTCGCACAATCCGCCGGAGTTCAACGGCATCAAGTTCTTTAGCCGCAAGGGCATGAAGCTTCCCGATGCTGTCGAGGAAGAGATCAGCGCCTGGGTCATGTCCGAGGAGGCCATGGCTGCCGACACGCTGCCGACCGGTGCCGGCGTGGGCCACATCATCAAGATGAAGGACGCTCGCAAGGCATATGTCGACCACGCCATCGATACGCTTGATGGCCTGAGGCTCGATGGCCTAGTCGTTGCCGTCGACTGCGGTCACGGTGCTTCCTGCCAGACTACGCCCGCCGCGCTGCAGCGCCTAGGCGCCACGGTGCATGCCATCAACACCGATTACTGCGGCACTGACATTAACGTTGAGTGCGGTTCTACGCACCTCGAGCCCCTGCGCGAGCTCGTGCTGCGCACCCATGCTGACATCGGTCTGGCCCACGACGGCGACGCCGACCGCGTGCTGTTCGTGGACAGCGAGGGCAATGAGATCGACGGTGACTACATCCTGGCTATCTGCGGTTCTGACCTTGCCGCTCGCGGCAAGCTCGCCAACTCCGAGATCGTCTCGACCGTCATGTGCAACCTGGGCTTCTCCATCGCTATGAAGGAGCAGGGCTTCGAGATGGTTCAGACCGCCGTGGGCGACCGCTACGTTCTGGAGCGCATGCTCGCGGACGGCGCCGTCATCGGCGGCGAACAGTCCGGCCACATCATCTTCCTGGAGCACAACACCACCGGTGACGGCCTGGTGACGGCTCTGCAGCTGCTGGCCGTGCTCAAGCGCACCGGTCGTACCCTCACCGATCTTGCCGGCATCATGAAGAAGTACCCGCAGGTACTCGTCAACGTGCATTCGGACAACAAGGCCGGTCTGGACGATTGCCAGCCCATTTGGGATGCCGTCGCTGCTGCCGAGAAGGAGCTTGATGGCCGCGGCCGCATTCTGGTGCGCCCGAGCGGTACCGAGCCGCTGGTCCGCGTGATGGCCGAGGCCGAGACGCACGAGCTGACCCAGCGCGTTGTCGACGACATCGTCGAGGTTGTCAAGCGCGAACTTCCCTAATGGTCAAAAACCGTTGCCAAGTGGTAAACTGTTAAGGTTATTTTGATTGATTGGTATGTCCGAGGGGGAGCATGTTCACTAAAGTCCTAAGGTCTTTGGGTATGCGTGGTCGAGTCCTTACGCTGGATGCTCCCATCTCGGGCGACGTCATTCCGCTTTCCGAGGTAAACGACCAGACGTTTGCCACCGGCCTTTTGGGCCAGGGCGTGGCGATTCAGCCCACCGGAACGCGTGTGATTGCACCGGCTGATGCCAAGGTCGAGGCCATTTTTCCCACGGGACACGCTGTTGCGCTTAACACGGTCGATGGCTTGGACGTGCTCATCCACGTTGGTTTGGACACTGTTCAGCTCGAGGGCAAGCACTTTACCGTACATGCGCAAGTGGGTGACATCGTCCATAAGGGCGATGTACTCATTGAGTTCGATCGCGAGGCAATTGCTGCCGAGGGCTACGATGTGACGGTTCCCATCTTGGTATGCAACTCCGTTGAGTTCTCGAGCATCAAGGGCTCCGTTGGCGTGCATGTCGAAGAGATGGACCAGCTCATCGTTGCTCGCGAGCGCTAGCAAGTGCACGTGGCCATTAGCCTACAATTCAAACACGTTTACGGAGGGCGCCCTTGAAAGAGGACGCCCTCCGTGGCAAGATGGGATTTGTCCGAAGCCAAACAGCTTTGGGTCACCGTGGACGGGCAGGGGCCTCGACGCGGCTAGACACGAGACACATACATTACGCGACCTCGCCCTGGTGGCCGCACACGTTGGTTGCGGCCGACGCGGGCCGCGGGCAAGTGCTTGTAAGGGAGCCTTGCCTCTCTTGTACGAGAAAGGACGCGTAATGAAGATCATTAAAGCTAAAGACTACGAGGATATGAGCCGCAAGGCCGCTAATATCATCTCGGCCCAGGTTATCCTCAAGCCCGACTGTGTGCTGGGCCTTGCCACCGGCTCCACCCCGATCGGTGCCTACAAGCAGCTCGCTGCTTGGTACAAGAAGGGCGACGTCGACTTTGCCGAGGTCAGCACCTACAACCTGGACGAGTATCGCGGCCTTTCGCACGACGATCCCCAGAGCTATCACTACTTCATGCGTGAGAACTTCTTCGATCACATCAACATCGACCTGAACAACACGCATGTGCCCGACGGTTCCAACCCCGACGCCGCCGCTGCCTGCTCTGAGTACGACAAGATTGTCGCCGACGCCGGTTACCCGGATCTGCAGCTGCTCGGCATTGGCAACAACGGCCACATCGGCTTCAACGAGCCCGATGACCACTTTTCGAAGGGTACGCACTGCGTCGACCTCACCGAGAGCACCATTCAGGCCAACAGCCGCCTGTTCGACAGCATCGACGATGTCCCCCGTCAGGCCTACACCATGGGTACCCAGACCATCATGTATGCCCGCATGATCCTGGTCGTCGCCAACGGCAAGGCCAAGGCTCAGGCCGTGCATGACATGTGCTATGGTCCGGTTACGCCCGAGTGCCCGGCTTCGATCCTGCAGCTGCACACCAACTGCGTTGTCGTTGCCGACGAGGCCGCCCTTTCGCTCTGCGAGTAGCGCGAATCCTGCAGCTCGACATAGCCTTGCCTAAGGCCTCCGCTTTGCGGGGGCCTTTTTGCTATCCCTGTCCGCCCACTTGACCAAAATCTTGCCGCAAGCTTGACGAACGCCGGACGCCCAACAGTTTGATTCATTCTATATCAGATTCTATGCAAAAATGCCACTAAAAGGTCGTAGACGGTAGCGGGTGCTAGGCGAGTTGAATGACATGGCTGAACCTTGTTCATCTGCGTTACACTGCCGCTTAGATGGGACAAGCTGACAAGCTCATTTACCTGCTTAAAGACCGATTAGTCGGGGGATTAATAACAATCGGCCCTCGCTGTACAAAAACTTGCCGCTTGCGTACCAAAAGACAACCTAAAACACAAGGTCGCTCTATTCATAGCGCGGCTTGTATGGTCTTGCGGCTACAGTGTCCATACGGTCGAGTTGAGGAGCGGGCATGGTAAACGATTTGGGCGGTATAGACGAGCTCGAGCTGATGCCGCTGGGCGGAGGCTATATGGTGCGACGCGAACGCTTGATGAATGAGCTTATCGCCAAGGGCCGAAAGGCCGGCATCGTGGTTCTTTATGCGCCCGACGGGTTTGGGAAGACCTCGGTGCTGCTGCAGTACACCCATGAGGTTAAATGCGACCCGACGCGAGGTCCCGTGCGGATTATCGAGGCCGATCGCGCCACTGGGCGCGAGGTGTTTATGCAGCTCGAGGTGGTTACCGAAGAACTCAAAGACAAACCGCACTCCCTTATCGCGATTGATAATGTGCCAAACCTCGATCAGCACGATACCGAAGACCTCATCGACAGGATTCGCGGCCTGCGCGCTATGGGGGTAGGGGTCTTTATCTCCTGCCGTCCTTCAAATCGTCAGCTGATTCATGGGCTGGGCGATTCGGTTAAGATCAATGCGCAGATGCTCAAGGTGCATGCCTATGAGTATTCGGCGTGGGCATCGGCGTTTTCGATCAGCACATCGCTCGACTTTTATCAGCTCACGCAGGGCGTGCCCGAGCTCGTTTCGGCATTGCAGACGGGTCTGTATGGCCAAGGCGATGTAGTCGGTCTGCTCGAAAACGAGATTGTCAACGTATATGGCGCGGCACTTGTCGATCTGGCTTCGCTCGACAATAATGCGCTGTTTTGCGTGGCATGTCTCATGGTTTTGATGGGCGAGGGCAATATCGCAGAACTCGAGGCTTGCGGGGTGAGGCTGTCGATGGTCGACCAGTCCTACTTTGTACGCGACTACCCGATCTTTGGCTTGGATCCCGCCGAGCGGAGTTTTACGTGTCTGGGCACGGAGGATAACGGACGCTTGCGTTTACGTAAGTTGGTGGCCGAGGTTCGCCCCGAACTTGTTCCGAGGGCGGCCCGGATTTTGCTTAAGGCGGGCCGATGCGATGCGGCGATGGGCTTGGCGGACGCCTTTTTGGACCGTGAAGCGGTCCTTGAACTTGCTGGGCAGTATGGGGTCGATCTTGCTCTGACGGGGTACGGGGCCGATATCTGCCGAGCAGCGCTGGGCACGATCGATGCCGACGATCCGGCTCCAGAGCCAACGCCTGCCGAGGCACTCGGCGTATATCTGGCAGCGGTCAGCGTGTCCAATACAAAGCTCGCTCGCTATATGGCATCGGTCATCGAGCGCGGGGGCGAACGGGCGGCCTGCGAAATAGACCCTGTTTCATGGAGGGTGGCCCAGACACTGACGGCTGTTTGCTATGGGGACAACGGGCTTGGGCTTCCTACGAACCTGGCCGTGCCAGAAATCGAGACATCCCATACCGCACTCGATATGTTGTCTGCGCATATTGAGGTCAAGCGCTGCCTGACCGAGCGGGGAAATGACGGCGGCGTTCTACGGCAGCTCAAAACGAGCAAGGCCTACGACTGCGAGCTCGACATCGTGGGGATTGTTATACGGGCCGATAGCATGCTGGTGGAGCTCTTTGACGGGTCGTTTGCGGGAACCGACGAGCGCGACGACGAGATGACGGTGGTGCGGGAGGCGCTCGACGTACGTGGGCTTAAGGCGATGGCTATCTGGGTGCGCATGGTGTTGGCGGCACGGCGGCTCCTTTCCGGCTTGCCGGTAACCGACGACGCGGCGTTCAACGAGCTCGATCGTTTTGCCGTGCGCATGCGCGACAACCAGATTCAGCTGTTTGGGCTGTTGCTAGAAGGCTGGCAGTCGCTGGCAGAGGGACGGCCGGTTAATGCAAAGTTCCGTGCGGTCCAAGTGCTCAAACTTGCCGAGGAGTCGATTGCGTACATGCGCGATAACGCATTGCTGCTGGAGCGCGCGGCATATCTGCGTAACACCTCGATGGTTTCGGTGCGCGAGGAAGCGGAGTTGCTCGATATAAGCCAGACGCAGGTTGGTGGAGCGGAGGCCT
Organism: uncultured Collinsella sp.; assembly: GCA_902482615.1. Lineage (GTDB taxonomy): Bacteria > Actinomycetota > Coriobacteriia > Coriobacteriales > Coriobacteriaceae > Collinsella. The sequence continues at coordinate 2,706 of CABTAA010000068.1, read as the reverse complement.
GGATGGTGGCGCTGCATTTGGCCTGTGCGGGCCGAGACAGCGATCTTGCGGCCTGGATGTCCATGAATCGTGCGGGGATTCTAGAGCCATCGTATCGGCTCTTTGCGCGCCTTGCCATGCATTGTCTGGGCGAGCCGGCGGGCAGGATACGCAAGAAGCTTCCCGTGCGCGAGCTGTCGCGGTACTCGCTGCGCGACGATTTGGAAGGAGAGGGCGAGCGCCTGTTCCAGGCCGGCGAGGTTGAAGCCGTTGATACCATCGACCATATCGAGATTCGCATGTTTGGTGCGTTTCGCGCCGAGCGCGATGGGTTTCCCATCACGGACAAAATGTGGCGTCGCAAGAAGGCGGCGACGCTTGCCGAGCGGCTTGCGCTGGGCATGGATGCGCTCGTCGATCGTGAGACGCTGGCCATGGAGCTGTGGCCCCATGCCGAGTTTAATAGCGCCCGCAACAACCTGTACTCGACGATATCGCGCTTGCGGTCGGCTTTGGGACCGACGCCAGACGGCAAGTCGTGCGTGCTCATCCAAAATGAATGCATTGGGCTCAACGGCGACTACGTCAAGACCGATGTACGGCTGTTTGACCAGATAAGCCGCGAGGTTTTGGGAAATCGCACGGGTGCGCGCGGGCCCCATTTAGTTGAGCTGTGCCTTAAGATTGAGCAGCTTTATGCCGGACCGCTGTATGTTCCCAATGGCTGTAATCCCACCTACTTTTTGCGCATGCGGCGCATTATGCAGTCAAAGTACATCGATTGCATGATTAAGGGAGCAAATGCCGCTCTAGAAGAAAACGATCTGCAGTCGGCGATTTGGCTGGCGGAGTCGGGGCTTCGGCAGGAAACGGCGCGCGAGGATATGGTGCGCTGTGCTATGCGCGTCTACAGTGCGGCGGGGCGGCGGCGCGATATCGTCGAGCTGTACAGCGGGCATATGCACCATCTGAGGGAGCAGGTCAATGGCGTGCCCGAGCCCGAGACGCGGCGCCTATACGAGCGCTTGGTGGAGGGGCGGCTCAATCGCGTGCTGGTCGAGCGATAAAAAACGGGCGCCCGAAGTACTTGGGCACCCGTAAGCTTGCTATGTGTTGGATCGCCGGATCATTGGCTCTTAGACGAGCTTGATCTTCTCGATGTCCTTGCGCGAGGACTCGCGATACAGTGAGAACTTGCGGCCGATGACCTGGACGACCTCGGCGTGGCAACGCTCGGCGAGCTCCTCGGCGGCCTCGCGGGCGGAAAGGCTGGAGCCGTCCAGCACAGAGCACTTAACGAGCTCGTGCTTCTCCAGGTAGGCGACCGTCTGCTCGACGGTGCCCTCGTTGACATCGGACTTGCCGATGATGATGGCGGGGTTGAGGTGATGGGCCATGCTGCGAAGCTGCTTGACCTGGGCTCCTGTCAGTGCCATGGGTTCTCGCTTTCTATGTATGGGGCGCCCCGCGACGGGGCCTTAATCTACGTGAGCTGTCCCACGATAGCGCAGGAACGGCGCGGTGTGGAGCGCGTTTGCCCAGTTCAAAAAGAATGCGGATGCCGAGTGAGTGGGCAGTGCGGGCTGCGAACAGGCTATGAGCTGGGCGCAGAGACCGGCTCCCATGCAATAAACGCCCAACGGACCTTGCGGACGTGGTCGAGCATGTAGCGTCCCTGCGGTACGCCCTTGGAGCCCGGCTCGCCGGCACGGGGATTCTCAATCATGTGTTGAGCGATGTAGTCGCGCAGGCGGTCGATCTTATCCTCGTTGCCATGCTCGAGCATACGGGAAAAATCTGCTACGCCCGCCTCAAGGCTATCGAAGGTGTCGCGACGGGGCGATTCAAAGTACGTAACCTGCGGCAACGCACCCATCTGAATGAGGATGTTGAAGGCGTACACAAAGCCATTACTGCAGGTAACCGAGGCACCGATAGCGTTCATCAAGTGCAGATCATAGCGCGGGCTGGAGTTGGCGACCATCGTGACAGCACAACGCCGACGAGCCGTACGATCAAGCTTGGCAAGCGCACCTTTTAGATTGGTCGTCGTAACCGACCGACTGGCAAAGGCCACATCCACTGCTTTCGCGACCGGTCCAACCAAATCCCAATCATCATCCCAAGCAAGCTCAAGCGGCGTAATAAGATCCTCGAGCCCGTAATACTCAATGCCGGCATCAAGGGTGCCCAGCATAGCGGGGGAGAAGTCGGCAGCAATCACAGGATGCCCAGCCTGAGCAAGCGGAATAGCAATCGACCCAGCCCCACATCCCATATCCAGCACCGACTCGCCGGGCTCAAGCGCCAACAGCTTTATAAAATCCCGAGCATAAGGGGCAGTCTCCAACGGCCGAAAATGCCGAGCCCGCTTATCCCATTCAAAAGAATCATCAGCCCGATGCCGAGCGGCCTGCATCTGCATCCACTCCTGGTTCCAATCTGTGGAAAGCAGCTCAGAACGATTCTCCCCATCAACCACGGGCCAACCTCCTAGCAACAAAAAAGCGGCCCCTCCCAAAAGAAGAGCCGCAACAAGCATATATCAGAAAAAGAACCGTTCCAACGCCAAACCGCCGCACCAGCCAAGTGGTGCAGGAGCGAAGCGACTGCAACCGGGATAGAACCCAACTGAGGTCCCGTTGTGCGGGAGCCCCGGGGAGGGCAAATATATAAGGTCGATCGCGAGTTCCGCACGAGCCGGAGAGCACTTAATGTGCTCTCCGT